>JBDSIN010000143.1:0-35589 GCA_039917955.1 Candidatus Limnocylindria bacterium | reverse complement strand
GTCGGGACCGTGACAGCCTCAACGCTCGAGTTGGGCCTGGGCGTGGCCGCGGTGATCGCGGGCATGGGCGGCGCGTTCTTCCTGACCGGCATCGGCCTGGTCTGGGCGGCCCGCCCCGAAGAGGCAGCGGTTCGCGTGACCGAGGGGTCGACCATCAGGGCGTAACCCGTATCGGGCGCCAGCCCGAACCCCAGAACCATGTGAGGAGCTTGTCCGCTCTCCTGCGGACAGGCTCCTCTCCTTGTGCGCCAGCACGGCCCGTTCCCGCCACGCGAGGCCGAAGGTCAGAGTCCCTCCCGCGGGCGAGTCACGACCGTCCAGTACCGCCGCAGTCGCTCGGCGGCATCGTGCTCGGCACTCGCCAGCGAGGCACGGCACCAGCTGTTCCAGGCGACCTGACTCAGGACCGCGGAAGCCACACCTCATCGCTGCGGCGAACCCGGCCGCCTCGCTCGACCGTGGCGTAGACGCCCACGTTCACGTTGTTGTGTCGCGCCGCTGCCCGCAAGATGCCGGGGTCCTTCGGCAGATCGTCCTGGGCGATGGTCGTCATGACGCAGCGTTGGCACGGCTTGGTGATCCGCAGACGGACCTCGTCGCCGATCGCCAAGGATCGCCCGACCCATTCATTCTCGATGAAGCCGGTTTGGCCGCCCGTCGGGCTGACGACGACGTTCGGTCGGTAGCGGCGGACCTCAAAGCGACCCTCCGGGTAGAACTGGCGGAGCCTCTCGAGCGTGGCGGTCGTCAGCAGGTGGACGATGCCGGCGTCGAAGAACGTGCCGGGCGCCATCGCCTCCTCGGTCAGCGCGTCCCGGTGATCGAGGCCTTCCACGTCGGGCCAGTACTGCTCGAGGCTCGGCGCCCCTGGCGCGGAGCGGTCAAGGGCGACGTCACGGCCGAGGTCGGCCGAGAGGACCCTGTCAACATCGGGGTCGTCGCTCCGGATGATCCGACCGTCCGGCAGCGTGATCCGCACCGCCGGCAGGCGGTCGGTGCCGGCTGGCGGCTCGACGTACGTCGCTCGATAAGCGAGCAGCGTCGGCCACTTCCGCGGGAACTTCGCGCTCGCAACCTTGCCGGTCTCGCGATCGACGAGGGCGTACCCCCGGTCGCCCAGCAGGCCACGGTCGGTCACCTCGCCCGAGTTGAGCTGCTCCCCCATCATCGACTTCACGGGATAGCGCCACAGCGCAACCACGGTCGCGACCACGTCAGCAGGCATATCCGTCCCTCCGGATCTCGGCCTTGTCCCCGCTCGGAGCATCGACACTTCGAGTCGGCCGCGACAAGCGGATCGACCGGTCCGACGGCCACTATATCGATCGTGCGGCCCTGGCCGGTTGCGGGACTCCGAGCGTAGCTGCGCTGGGCCGCTGCAAGTTGGCGTGAGCGGGCGACCTACGCGAGGTTGACCCTACCCACCGCCGGTCGAGATGCCTCGAGGACCCTTCGGATCGAAGTAGACGATATCCACGCGTTGCCGAGCAGGTTGCTATCTGGGTCAACCATGACCGTGAGAAGGTGGTCCGTCGGCCTGGAGTTGGGCGCCTCGAGCAGAAAGTCCGGAACGGTGCCGTCAGCTTGCAGCCGGGCGCCTTTCGGTTAGTCGGCCGGCCCATCCAACGGCCCTCCCCGAGTTATATGGCTGTGGCGCGCCCGGCAGGAATCGAACCCGCGACCTGATGGTCCGAAGCCATCCGCTCTGTCCGCTGAGCTACGGGCGCGAGCAGCCATTGTACGGGCCGGGGCATGCCAGAGCGAAGCGCCCCATGGTGACGACCGTCTACCGCACAAGCAGGCGGTGAGCCGCAGCCAAGGGGCGTCCGCTAGCGTGCGCTCCGGACCGGCGATCCGCGCAGCGGGTTAGCCTAGTTGCGGGCGGTTTCAGCTCCCGCTACTCGGGTCGTAGAGCTCAGCGGAGGCCAAAACATCGAAGGAGGGGCTAGGGCCTTGCCCGCCCGCCACTAGGACCGTGCCATCGGCGAGCAGCGTCGCCGTGTGCCCCGAGCGCGTCGTTGTCATGCTGCCGGTGGCGCTCCATGACCCGGTACTCGGGTCGTACAGCTCGGCGGAGGCCAGCGGTGCGCCGAGCTCTGCGGAGATGTTGCCGCCCGCCACCAGGACCGTGCCATCGGCGAGCAGCGTGGCCGTGTGCCCCGTGCGTGCCGTGGTCAGGCTGCCGATGGCGCTCCACGTCCCGCTGCTCGAGTCGTACAGCTCGGCGGAGGCAAAAGCTTCGCCGGGGTCATGGCCGCCCGCCACCAGGACCTTGCCATCGGCGAGCAGGGTGGCCGAGTGCAACGAGCGCGCCGTGATCATGTCGCCGGTGGCGCTCCACGTCCCGCTGCTCGGGTCGTAGAGCTCGGCGGAGGCCGTCACCGGTGTGGAGCCGCCGCCGCCGCCTGCCACCAGCACCTTGCCGTCGGCCAGCAGGGTGGCCGTGTGGTACACGCGCGCCGTGGTCATGCTGCCGGTGGCGCTCCACGTCCCGGTGCTCGAGTCGTACAGCTCGGCGGAGGCCAGCAAGGTGCGCCCGAAACCAACGGGGAGGCCACCCGCCGCCAGGACCTTGCCGTCGGCGAGCAGGGTGGCCGTGTGGACATAGCGTGCCGTGGTCATGCTGCCGGTGGCGCTCCACGTCCCGCTGCTCGGAGCAGGAGAAGGGGTCTCCGTCGGAGCGGCGGGTGTCGCAGTCGCGGCCACGGCTGTCGCCGTCGGTGAGAGGGTAGGTGTGCCTTGTCCGCCGCAAGCCGCGAGCAGGATGGCAGTCGCACCGAGCAAGACCGACAGACGCCGCATGGTCCCTCCAGACTCGAATGCCCGGTCTGGGGCCAATCTCCGCCATGCCCCGAACACAGCGTAGTGTGGGCCGTCGGTCAAGGTTCAGCGACCATCCGAGCTGTCATCTGAACCACGGCAACGGCGATCCCGACTGACCCGTGGTAACCCGCGGCCACTACGCCGGTAACGTCAGTTGCGGGCGGTCTCACGATCCGGATCCCGGGTCGTAGAGCTCGGCGGAGTCCAAGACTTCGCCGGAGCTGGAGGCGTCGCCACCGCCCACCAGAACCTTGCCGTCTCTCAGCAGCGTGGCCGTGTGCAACGCGCGCGCCGTGGTCATGCTGCCGGTGGCGCTCCACCTCCCGCTGCTCGGGTCGTAGAGTTCAGCGGAGGCCAGCAGTGGGCCACCCGCCACCAGCACCCTGCCGTCGGCGAGCAGGGTGGCCGTGTGGTAAACGCGCGCCGTGATCAGGCTGCCGGTGGCGCTCCACCTCCCGCTGCTCGGGTCGTAGAGTTCAGCGGAGGCCAGTTCGGTGCCGGAGCCGAAGCCGCCTGCCGCCAGCACCCTGCCGTCGGCGAGCAAAGTGGCCGTGTGGAAACTGCGCGCCGCGGTCAGGCTGCCGGTGGCGCTCCACGTCCCGCTGCTCGGGTCATAGAGCTCGGCGGATGCGAGGTAGTCGACGGGGGCGTCGGGGTCGCCGGAGCCGGAGGGGTCGCCACCACCCACTACCAGGACCTTGCCGTCGGGGAGCAGGGTGGCCGTGTGCCCCAAGCGTGCCATGGTCATGCTGCCGGTGGCGCCCCACGTCCCGGTGCTCGGGTCGTAGAGCTCGGCGGAGGCCAGTTGGCCGCCGTTGCCGTAACCGCCCGCCACCAGCACCCTGCCGTCGGCGAGCAAAGTGGCCGTGTGGGAACTGCGCGCCGTGGTCAGGCTGCCGGTGGCGCTCCACGTCCCGCTGCTCGGGTCATAGAGCTCGGCGGACGCCAGCATTGCGACGAGGTCGCTGCCACCACCCACTACCAGGACCTTGCCGTCGGCGAGCAAAGTGGCCGTGTGGGAACTGCGCGCCGTGGTCATGCTGCCGGTGGCGCTCCACGTCCCGCTGCTCGGGTCGTAGAGCGCGGCGGAGGTCAGTCCGCTGCCGTAACCGCCCGCCACCAGGACCTTGCCGTCGGCGAGCAGGGTGGCCGTGTGCCGCGCGCGCGCCGTGGCCATGCTGCCGGTCGCGCTCCAGCTCGCGGCGCGTGCAGTCGGCGACGGCGCCCCAGTCGGAGGAGCCGGAGTCTCCGAGGGAGGCGGACTCCCCGACGGTGCCGGCGTGGCGCTTGGCGACGCGCTGGCGCTGGGCGCGGGACCCACGAACGGGCTGTAGGCGAAGGTCAGGAACGTCGCGACCAGCGCGAGCGCGATCACGGCCGCGAAGGCCGCGAAGCGCCTCGTCCGACCGGGACGGCCGGCGGGTTCTGCGCCGAGTGTCATGCGCAGATCCGGAATACCCGGGCTGGCGAAGGCGGCGCTGGCCGCATCCAGCTGGGCCAGGAACTGGTGGGCGTCAGCCATCGCCGCCTGACAGGGCTGGCAGGTTCGGACGTGCACGGCGGCACGCTCCGGCAGCTCGTCGCCGCCGACGATGAGCCGATAGACCTCATCGCTGAACCGGTCGGCACTCATCGGCCTGCCTCCCGGACCTGGGCAGCCAGGAGCAGGCGCGTGCGGCGGATGATGGTGCGCACGTTCGTGTGAGACAGCGTCAGCAGCTCGGCGATCTCGGCCAGGTCGTAGCCGTAGCCGTGGTGAAGGATGAGGACGGTTCTCTGCCGTGCGGGCAGCGCCTCGATCAACTCGCGAAGGCCGGCATCCCTCCCCGGTGCTGCCGGGAGCCGATGCGCGACCGGGTCAGGTAGCCAGTCCAGCCAGCCGTGTCGATGCCGTCGATAGTTGTGCGCCCCGTTGACGGCGATCCGCGCCAACCACGCTTCCAGGGCCTGGTGATCCCTCAATTGCGTCAGGCGCTGACGGCCGCGCAGGTAAGTGTCCTGCACGACGTCCTCGGCGGCATCGGGTCCAGCCAGTCCGCGACAGAGGGCGAGCAGTCGTGGGCGCATCGCGGAGAACCGCTCATCGAACTCGGCGGCGGCGGAGTTACGCGGGTCGTCGATAGTGGTGCGCGAACCCCCGGTCATGACCATCTCCGTGCGGAGCATCTCACCTGCTTGACACCCGGCACGGGCTGCATGTTGCAGGCCGTGAGTCAAACGGACGGTTGGTCGCGATCTGGCACGCTTATCAAGTGCATCGTGGGGTCTTCAAGACAGCGGATACCTCGACGCATTTCGGTCGGCGGTCCACGCTCGAAGCACAGCGCATCGGGGTTTCTGGTCCGAAGCCACCCGCTCTGTCCGCTGAGCTACGGGCGCGCGCGGCAGCCATTGTACGGGAGCCGCTGCGGCGACCTACCAGAGGGGCAGGCCGGTCACCTCGTCGGGGGTCCGCTCGAGCTCCAGGCCGGTCATCTCGCGAATGGTGACCTCCACGGCGAAGACCTCGCAGCCGGGCAGCAGGTGTCCGCCGACGTTCGATCCATCGACCGCGGAGAAAGTGGCGTGCGCGTGGAGGAACGGGCGTCCCTCGGCGACCGAGATGTTCCCGACAAAACCATTCAGCATGGTGTGGCGGTCGCTGAGCATCTCCACGTAGCTCTGCGGCCCCTGCTGGTAGTAGCCGAAGGACGCGCGCCGGACGGCACCGATGGCACTCACCCAGGCGACCACGATCTCGTACTCCTTGCAGATCCGCTCGACCTCCGCGAGCAGATCGTCGCCCTTCTCCAGCAGCAGCACGAACGCGCGCCCGGCGGACGCCTCCCAGATGCGCGCAGGCATCGTCCCTCCCTATTCGAAGTGCTGGATGCTGCGTGAGATCGGCGTTCGCGCGGCCAAGCGAGCCGGGTACAGACCGGCCAGCGACGCAACGCCGATCCCGATCAGCACCACGCTGAGGAGCAGCGGCCACGGCAGCGCCAGGCCGGCGCCGAAATCGCGCGGCGTCGAGCCGCCAACGATGGTCCACGCGATCAGCAGCCCGGTGGCGACCGCAGCGATCCCTCCGACCGCGCCCATGATCGCGGCCTCAGAGACGACCATCGCCTGAACCTGGCCGATGGTCATGCCGTGGGAGCGCAGGATGGCGATCTCGCGCGCGCGCTCGACGACCCCCACCGCCAGTGTATTGAGCACGCCGAGCGCGGCGATGATCACCGCCAGCAGGGCCAGCACGTCAAAGAGACCGATGAGCCGGTCGATCGACCGTCCGAGATCAGACGCGAGTTCGCGCGCGGTGATCGCCTCACCTGCGTACGACATCGCCTTGGCAGCGACGGCGGACTGGAAGGCGCCTTCGGTGATCCCGTCCTGCGGGATGAAGGTCCACAGGGAGGAACGTGTGGCGCCGAAGCGCTCGGCGGCATCGGTCAGCGAGAGCAGGATGGCACCGTCCGCGGAACGTGCGGGAAGCGTATAGGCGATGACGCCGGCGACCGCAAACGCCTGCTCCTCCTCACCAGGAAGCGAGAGCCAGACGATCGAGCCGACCCCCATTTCCTCGCCGGCAAAGGGCTCCGGAAGGAGCACCGCGCCACCGTCACGCAGCGCCTGGAAGGCGGTTGCCCGATCGCCGTGGACGAAGATGAGCGACCCGGTCGCGTCGAAGACGTTCGGATCGATCCCCGCCAGCGACGCCTCCTGGGCCGGTGCCTCGCCCTGGCGTGCGACCGCGGGGAATTCGACGATCGGCGAAGCGGCGGCGGCACCGGCGGTGGCCTCGAAGTCGGTACGCAAGGCGTCGACCTCCACTGGTAGCCCAAGCCGGATCGCATAGCCACCCGGCAGGATCGAGCCGACCCATCGGTCAGCGGTGGCTCTCGCGCTCTCGGTGATCGTCCCCAGCGCGACAACCGATGCCAGGGCCACGATCAGCGCTCCCACGGTAAGGCCGGTACGGGCTCGGTCGCGGCCGAGGTTGGCGCGCCCCAGCATCCCCTCCGCCCCGAAGAACCATTCGAACGGACGGCCAACCACCCGCGCCAGCGGCTGGAGCAGGAGCGCGGTCGCCCCCGTCCCGGCGATCAGGATCGCCAGCGCCCCGACCACCGCCGCCGGCGAGAATTCGCCGCGGTCAAGGGGGTACAGGACCGCCCCGATGGCCAGGACGAGCGCCTCCAGGACCACGATCCAGCGCAATCGCGCCCCCAGGCTGCGCCCAGGCTGGCGGCTAGACCGCAGCGCGTCGAGCGGAGAGACGCGGCTGGCCGCGATGGCCGGGATGGTAGCGGCGGCCGCGGTCACCGCCACACCCATCAGCAGGGACAGCCCCAGCGCAAGCGGATTCAGCGGCAGCCCGGTCACCAGCACCGCCCGGGTCGAATGCAGGAACCCGATGGCGAGCGCGGCAAGACCGATGCCCAGAGCCGCTCCGAGAATGCTTCCGATCAGCCCGATGACGACGCCCTGCCGTAGGAAGAGGCCCCGCACCTGTCCTCGCGTCGCCCCGGCGGCGCGCAGCAGCCCGATCTCACGGGTGCGCTCCGTCACCGTCATGGCGAGCGTATTCGCGACCAGGAACGCACCGACCAGGAGCGCGATCAGGCCGAACACGAAGGAGATCCCGGCGAATCCCGCCTGGGCGCGGCCGAGCTGGCGCGCCGCGTCCGCAGCGGTCTCCACGATGAATGGCTCGCCGAGGTCTCGATCGAGCGCGTTCTGGACGTCCTCCACGCGGCCAGGGGCCAGCAGCAGGTCCACGTAGGTGACCGGCGGCGGCTCCTCGAAGGCGGCCGCAAGCGTCGATCGGTGCATCACCAGCACATTGCCCTGGGAGAGGGCGCCGATCCCGAGGTCACCGAGCAGCCCGACGATCCGCAGGGGCTGCACGTCTTCGCGGTGGCCGGTGAGAATCAGCTGGTCGCCCAGCACGAGCCCATTGGCTCGTGCCCAGGCAGCATTGACGAGCGCGTCATTCGGGCTGTCGGGTTCGACGAATGCGCCAGCCTCCAGGTCGTACGTGCGAATCTGCGCTTCGTCCTTCGCGTCAACCCCGATCACCAGGAGGAGGCTGAAGACTTGTTCATCGGGACCGGGGAGGGTGGAGACGGTCAGGCGCCGCTCGGCAACGGCCGCTGCGCCAAGGACCCCGGGAATCTGGCGCAGCGTGGTGACCGCCCGGGGAGAGAAACCGACCGGATCGAAGGCTCGCACGCGTAGCTCGGCGCTGCCCATCATTTGCGCGGCGGCACGCTCGACCGCCTCGGAGGCGGCCTGGTTGGCGAGCAGCGTGCCGGCGACCACCGCCACCCCAAGGGCCACGCCGATGATCGTCAGCCCGGTGCGCAGGCGCCGCGCGACGAGGCCGCGCCAGGCGAGCGCCGCCAGGTGCATCGGTCTAGAGACCCAGCGCGGCCAGGCGGGCGATGAGCGGTCGGGCCTCATGATCGCGGCGACGGCCGAGCGCAATCTCGTCGCGGATGCTGCCGTCGCGAACGACCAGGACCCGGTCCGCGTACGCGGCGGCCCGCGCGTCGTGCGTCACCAGCACGATCGTCTGGCCGAGGCGGTCACACGAGTCCCAGATGAGATCGAGGATCTCGGTGCCGGTGGTGTAGTCCAGATTGCCGGTCGGCTCGTCGGCGAGCAGGATCGCCGGCTCCGGGGCCAGCGCTCGAGCGAGCGCCACACGCTGCTGCTCGCCTGCGGAGAGCTGGTCGGGGCGGTGGGCGGCCTTGTCCTCCAGGCCAACCAGGGCGAGCAGCTCCTGCACGCGCTGGCGGTGCTGGGCGAGCGATTCGCCTGCAATCAGGAACGGCAACGCCACGTTCTCCGCAACGTTGAGCAGCGGGATCAAGTTGAAGAACTGGAAGACGAAGCCGGTCTTGGCACGACGGGTGAGGGTCGCCTGCTCATCGTTGAGCTGGCTCAGGTTCACGCCGTCGATCACCACCTCGCCGCTGGTGGGACGATCGAGTCCGCCGAGCAGGTGGAGCATGGTTGACTTGCCTGAGCCCGAGCTGCCCATGATCGCCACGAACTCGCCCTTGGTCACCGACAGGGAGACGCCTCGCAGCGCTTCCACCGAGCGCCCGCCGAGCGGGTAGCTCTTGACCAGGTCGTGCGCTTCGAGGATCACCGTCATCCGCCCCAGTCTAACCGCGGCCCGAGGACCGCTGCGATTAACCCAGGAAGAACCCCAGCAGCGAACCCAGCACCGTCTCGAAGATGCCGCGCTCCGCCGCCGCCGCAGCCTGCACCCGCAGGCTCGCTACGGCCGCCACTGGCGAGCCGTTGAGCGCAAGGTGTCCGGGGTCAACCGGCTCGGCGGCCGCGGCCGATGGCGTCGGGGATGGCGTCGGTTCCAGGGTCGGGCTGGCGGTCGGATCTGCGGTTGGCAGCGGGTTGAATGTCGGCGCCGTCGTGGCGGCCGGCTTCGAGGTCGGCCTGGGCGTGACGGCCGGAGGCGGCGGAGGGGCTGGCGGCGGCGGGGTGGCGGCCGGAGGCGGCGGAGGGGCGGGCGGCGGTGTCGCTGCGTCCTGCGCCTGCATGAACAGCTGGGTGTAGGCGCGCGGGTTGCGCAATTTGCCGAGGAAGTTCACGTTATCCGCGCCATAGGCCCCGACGCCGCCGTGCGTCCAGGTCGGCTCGAGCATGTTCGTTCGATGGCTGTCCGAGGCCATGAAGCCCTCGTGGATCTTGACCGGGCTGTCGGCGTCCGAGAAGCCGTTGTTCCAGCCGATGTTCTCGCCGGCCCAGACGTACTTCAGGCCGTTGGTGTCGTACCAGTGATAGACCTGGTAGCCGGTACCGAGGACGACGTGATCGAAGTAGTCGCGGTCGACCATGTCCTGGCTGCGCCATCGGGCCAGGCTGACCAGCGTCGCGTTCTGGGTAAGGGGATTGCGACCGTTGTTGACGCGCGCCCCATTCAGCAACTGCCAGACGGTCGCCTCCGCCGACGACTGATCCCAGCCGGTTGCCGGCTGCGGCGTCCAGGCGAGCAGCGCCGCAGCGAGCAGGGCCGTGCCCGACAGACCCAGGGCTCGGGCCACCACGCGGCGGGGCTGGCGTCGTTCGGACGCGGCGATCGGCATGCCATGACCTTACGGTCGCCGTGGCACAGAGTCAGTAGCACGGTGGTCCCGGCTGCGGGGCAGGACGATCGGCACCTAACACCTGCGCACGACCGGCATAAACGTGCGCGAGTATCATGTTCCCCGATGGCGACAGTCACTTTCGACCACGTCTACAAGCGCTACGGTGCCGATGTCGTCGCGGTCAACGACCTGAGCCTCGCAGTGGGCGACGGCGAGTTTCTGGTGCTGGTTGGCCCATCGGGCTGCGGCAAGACGACCGCGCTGCGCTGCGTGGCCGGGCTCGAGGAGATCAGCGAGGGCAACATCCTGATCGGCGACCGCGTGGTGAACGACGTGGCACCCAAGGACCGTGACATCGCCATGGTCTTCCAGAGCTACGCCCTCTACCCGCACATGTCGGTCTACGACAACATGGCCTTTGGCCTGAAGTTGCGAAAGACCCCCAAGGCCGATATCGATCGGCGCGTGCGCGCCGCAGGCGACATCCTCGACCTGGCGCCGTACCTTGATCGCAAGCCGAAGGCGCTTTCCGGCGGCCAGCGGCAGCGTGTCGCGCTCGGCCGCGCCATCGTGCGCGAGCCGGCCGTCTTCCTCATGGACGAGCCGCTCTCCAACCTCGACGCCAAGCTCCGCGTCCAGACCCGGGCCGAGATCTCCCGGCTCCGGCATCGGCTGGGCACGACCACCGTCTACGTCACCCACGACCAGATCGAAGCCATGACCATGGGCGACCGGATCGCGGTCATGAAGGACGGCCTCCTCCAGCAGGCCGGCACCCCTGCGGAGCTGTACGACAAGCCGATGAACGTCTTCGTGGCCGGCTTTATCGGGTCGCCGTCGATGAACTTCGCGAACGCCACGGTCGAAGGGGAGACTCTCCGCTTCGGATCCGCACGTGCCGCGCTCGGCGGGGCTGCCGAGTTCGCGGCGCGGCGCGGGACTGGATCAGAGTTGATCGTCGGTTTCCGGCCCGAGCACCTCCAGATAGGTGAGGCCGGCGACGGGGCGCTGCACATTCCCGCATCGGTGGACGTGGTCGAGTACCTCGGCAACGACGAACTGCTGCACGCCCAGGCCGATGGCCGGGAGATCGTGGCGCTGGTTGACGCGGCAAAGCGCGTACAGGTGGGCGATTTGATCGACTTCACTGTGCCGCTCGACAGGGTTCACCTCTTCGACCCGGCCACCGAGCAGCGCCTCACCAACTGACCTCCCGGACCCCGGAGTGCGGTCCGGTGCAGTTGCATCGGTCGTGCATACTCCGTCCATCCTCGTGAACCACGCGCCACTGAACATGGAGGGTCCCCGCGTCATGCTCAAGGCTTCCCCGCGCCGCCTGGCGGTCATCGGTCTGGTCACGGTCATCATCGCCGCGTTCCCCGCGGCCGCCAGCGCCTCGCATTCGTGGGGTAGCTACCACTGGGCACGGACGTCCAATCCGTTCACGCTCAAGGTCGTCGACAGCGCCACCCAAGCATGGGACAACTACCTCAATACGAGCATCGCTGACTGGTCGCAATCAACGGTTCTCGATCTGTCCAAGACGAACGGCACCGTCGCAAAGGGCAAGACCTGCAAGACCATCAGCGGCCAGGTCAATGTCTGCAACTCGAAGTACGGCAACAACGGCTGGCTCGGCGTCGCCTCGATCTGGGCGCAGGGCGATCACATCACTCAGGGCACCGTCAAGCTGAACGACACCTACTTCGACACGGCGAGCTACAACACGCCCGCGTGGCGAAACCTTGTGATGTGCCAGGAGATCGGCCACACGCTGGGGCTCGACCACCAGGATGCGACCTTCGGCAACCCCAACCTGGGCACCTGCATGGACTACACCAGTGACCCTGACGGGCCGCCGAGCAATGAGCACCCGAACTCACACGACCTTGGGCAGCTCGTGACGATCTACAGCCACCTGGACAGCCCGACCACGGTCGGGCAGGTCGCGGCCGACGGTTCGGCGGCACCGGGGTGGGGCCGGATGATTCGTGACAATGGACACAACGCGCTGTTCGCCCGCGATCTGGGCAGCGGGATGGTGGTGTTCAGCTTCGTCATCTGGGCACGGTAGGGGCGCCGCCTGCGCCCACCAGCGCGGGAACCGACCCTCGGGAAACCCCGTCGCGCACTGCGCGGCGGGGTTTCGGTGTCCCGGCCGATCACGCCTTCCCGCACCTGTCCGGCATCGCCTTGACCCCTGGGCATATACTGGGGGGGAGTACCGTCCACCGCAGCGAGACCGATCCATGGACCACGCCGAACACGTTCAGCATCACGAGCCCGAGGCGTCTGTCGCTTCGCACCAGGCGCCACCGGCCGGCGGTGAGCACGGTGGGCATACCGCACACAGCAAGCATGCCGGTCACGATCCGCAGGTTTTCCGGCGGCAGTTCTGGGTCGTCCTGCTGCTAACCGTTCCCGTCGTCTTCTGGAGCGCCGAGGTCCAGATGTGGCTCGGGTACACGGCTCAAACCTTCTTGGGCTCTGAATGGATTCCTGCGGCGCTGGGCACGGTGGTCTTCGCCTACGGCGGCAGGGTGTTCCTGGTCGGTGCGCGGACGGAGTTGTCGGATCGACTCCCCGGGATGATGACCCTGATCAGCCTGGCAATCGTCGTCGCGTTCGCCGCCAGTTGGGCCGCCACGCTCGGCGTGTTCGCGGTCGACGTATGGTGGGAGCTGGCCACCCTGATCACGGTCATGAGCCTCGGCCACTGGCTCGAGATGCGCTCGATCATGCAGGCCCAGGGGGCTCTCAATGCCCTGGCGGAGCTGCTGCCCGATACCGCCGAGCGCGTGACCGATGGTCAGGTTGAGACGGTGCCACTGCGCGACCTTCGACTCGGTGACATCGTGCTGGTGCGTCCCGGTACCCGCGTGCCGGCCGATGGCGAGGTATCCGACGGCGCGGCAGACGTGGACGAGTCGATGATCAGCGGCGAGTCGCGCCCCGTGACCAAGGAGCCCGGCGACAAGGTCGTGGCCGGCACCGTCGCCGCCGGCGGCAGCCTGCGGGTGCGGGTCACCGCGGTTGGGGAGCAGACGGCGCTGTCGGGAATCATGCGGCTGGTCGCAGAAGCCCAAGCCTCCCAATCGCGCGCCCAGATCCTGGCGGACCGGGCCGCTGCCCTGCTCTTCTTCGTCGCCCTGGCTGCCGGCGTTGTGACCCTCGCCGTGTGGATCGCGGTCGGCCAGCCAGAGGATGCCCTGATTCGCACCGCCACGGTCCTGGTCATCGCCTGCCCCCACGCCCTTGGGCTCGCGATTCCGCTGGTGGTTGCCATCAGCACGACCCTCGGTGCCCGCAACGGCCTCCTGGTCAAGGACCGGCTGGCCCTGGAGCGGGCAAAGGACCTGCAGGTGATCATCTTTGACAAGACCGGCACTCTCACCCGCGGCGAGCCAGTTTTGGCCGCGGTCGCCGCCGCAGCTGGCATCGACGAGGGGCAGATGCTGTCTCTTGCGGCGGCCGTGGAGGCCGATTCCGAACACCCGCTGGCTCGAGCCGTCGTGCGCGGTGCACAACTGCGAGGGATCGACCCCGCGAGCGCCACCACCTTTGAATCCCTGCCCGGCCGCGGCGCACGAGCCACCATCGATGGCCGCCAGGTGCATGTCGGCGGGCCTCGGCTCCTGGCAGACCTCGGCGCCGCCATCCCGCCCGAACTGGAGACGCATGCCGTCGGCTGGAACCAGGAGGGGCGCACCGTGCTGTACGTCCTCGACGGGACCGAGGTGGTCGGCGCCGTCGCAGTGGAGGACGAGATCCGACCTGAATCGGTCGAGGCGGTCCAGCGGCTGCACAAGATGGGGCTTCGGGTGGCCATGATCACGGGTGACGCCCAGGTCGTGGCCGACTCGGTCGCACGCCGCATCGGCATCGACGAGGTGGCAGCGCAAGTGTTGCCGGCCGACAAGGCGGACGCGGTCATGCGCTTCCAGTCCGGCGGAGTTCGCGTGGCGATGGTCGGCGACGGGGTGAACGACGCGCCGGCCCTTGCACAGGCCGATGTCGGCATCGCCATCGGTGCCGGGACCGACGTCGCGGTCGAGTCGGCAGGGATCGTTCTGGTCCGCAACGACCCTCGCGACGTCGCCGCTGCCATTCATCTCTCGCGGGCCACCTACCGCAAGATGATCCAGAACCTGGTCTGGGCGACCGGCTACAACGTGATCGCTATCCCCGTTGCAGCCGGCGTGCTGGCGCCGTGGGGATTGATCCTGCCGATGAGCATCGGCGCCCTGGTCATGAGCATCTCAACCATCGTGGTCGCGGCGAATGCGCAGCTACTGCGTCGGCTGCGCCTGCGGTCCGATGACGTCGCCGATCGGCTGGCGCCGGAGCCCCAATCGGCATGAGCTTTCCCTTCGGTCGTCACCCACATGGTTCCCCACGACGCTGCCGTCCGATCCTGACCTCATTTGCCTCCCCGGCAATTCCGGGGGATGATTGGTCGGTCGCCATCCGGATCTGCCTTGAATGTTCAAGCTGTTCAGGGCTCCGACGGACATAACACCCCAAACCTGGAGATCCCCATGCACCGACACGCCACTCGCCTCGTGCCGCTCACCGGTCTGCTGCTGATCCTCGCCGCCTGCTCGACGGGCACCCAGCCATCGGCCAGCCCCAGCCTGCCCATGGCCAGTGACGCCGATGCCGGCACCTTCGCTTGGGGCGAGCCTGCCGAAGCGGGCGAGGCGGACCGGGTGATCGAGATCGCCATGTCCGATCAATTCCGCTTCGACCCGGCTTCGGTCGAGGTCAGGGTTGGCGAGACGGTGACCTTCAGGGTCACCAATGCCGGGGCAATCCCGCACGACTTCACCCTCGGCGACGAGGAGACGCAGGACGAGCACGAGGCCGACATGGCCGGCGGCGGAATGGCGGGGATGGGTCACGACGAGCCGAACAAAGCGACCCTCGACCCGGGCGAGGAGGCCGAACTGACCTGGCGGTTCACGCAGGCAGGCACCATCCGCTATGGGTGCCACCTGACCGGGCACTACGCGGCCGGCATGGTCGGTACGATCACGATCGTCGCGTCCTGACGCGGAAGTCGGGCGGCAACGCGGCGCTCGGGTTGCTGCTGGCGGTCCTCCTGGCCGCCTGCGGTTCCCAGCCCGCGGCTGACACCGACGTCCGCGTGCCGGTGGACGGCGGAGGCAGCTACCTCGACATCACCGCCGCCCGCTTGGCCGACATGCTTGAGGCGAAGGACTTCACCCTGGTCAACGTCCACATACCGTATGACGGCGAGATTGCCCCGACGGACCTGTTCATTCCGTTCGACCGGATGGACGGCCGGCTGGCTGAGCTGCCCCCGCTCGGGGCCAAGATCGTGCTGTACTGCCGCAGCGGCTCGATGAGCGCCATCGCTGCCCGCACCCTGGTCGCCGCCGGCTTTACGAACGTGTGGAACCTCGACGGCGGGATGAACGCCTGGCGAGCCCTCGGGTATCCCGTCGTCGAGTAGTCCCCGAAGGACCCCGTCAGAATTCCGCCTCGACCACCAGGGTGCCAGTCATCCCCGCCTCGGCGTGCCCCGGCACGCTGCACACGAACCTGAATCGGCCGACGTCGGCGACCGTCACGGCACCGCTGGCGGTGTCACCGGGATCGGCGGTAAGGACGAATCCAAGGTCGCTGATGCTCAGGTCGTGGTAGAGCTGACCGCGGTTGACGAGCGTGAGGTTGACGGTCGTGCCGACGCGAATCCGCAGCTCACCGGGTTCGAAGGCGAACTCCGTGGCCGTGGCGACCAGTTCGGGAGCTCCCGGAACTGGCGATGGGGCATCGTCTTGGCTCCCACCGCCAGGGCCGTGCATGCCGGGATGCATCGGACCCATCGGACCCATCGGACCCATCGAACCGACGCAACCTGCCTGGGTCAAGATCAGGAGCGCCGCGCCAATCAGGCCAATGGTCCAACGGAGCCGGCCGTGTCGTACCGAGCGAAGCCTCGAACCGTCAGCCCGCATTGGCCAACATCATCCCCGCAGTGGCTACAAGCACCAGGCCCGCAACTGCAGCCGTCACCCGCACCCTGATTGGATTGTGCGGTTCAGCCCGCAGTCGGAGCAGGAACTGCCGGACGAGGACGTAGACTGCGACCGCCGCCACGAAGACCGAGCCGGCAGGCGTGGGCGAGCCAAGAACCAACAACGTGGACGCGACACCTATGAGCAGGCCTGTTGCTGACTCAAGGAGCTGGGTCGGGATGCGGCGGGCTCCAACACGGCGGTCCGAGGACCAGACGCCCCAGCGGGAGCGCGTGCAGCGACCCGCACAGCACCCGGTGAAGAAGCAGCCCAGCCGCCCGATGGCGACGCCAAAGAAGAGGCCAGCCGCACTGGCATCCAGAAAGACGCCGATCGGCACGTTGAACGCAGTCAACGCGGCGACGCCCACGACCGGGGCCGCGAAGAGGATACCGTCCATGGTCCAGCCCTCGCCGATCGATTCTCGCCACGAGGTGCGCGGTTGCAGGGCCAGGTACCACAGCTTCGCCAACAAGATGCCTGACGCCAGCGCGATCAGGTCGACCAGCAGCGAAAGCCCAACCGCGACGTTGGCGCGCGCCAGCAGTGCTGACTGCACCACCGCGCCGACGACGATGCCCACGGCGATCAGGCCCGACCAGCTGCCCGGAATGACCGCTGGCATCCTGGTCATGCGGACCAACGGTGCCCACCGCGTCTTCACCGGGGCGAATTGGCCGACCGACAGCGCCCAGCGCGTCCAGGACCATGCCGCAGTTGGGAGGGTGTGGCCGCCAGGTGGCTTCCGACCCTGGGAGGACTGACCAGCCCGCCCGCTGGGCGTGGGGCGCGTGAGGCCAGCGGTGACGGTCCACTCGCCGGGCTCGAGTCCGTATGCCCAGGTGGTGACTGAAACCGGGCCGCTTCCCGGTACGACGCGATCGACGGACTCATCCTTCACGAAGGTGTCCCGCGGCCCGGGTTTTCCCGACACCCCGATGCGTCGGCCCGTGAACCGCACGGTCGCCGCGTACGAATCGCCGTCCGGTTCAGATGCAAACCAGTGGGTAATCGACAGCGCCTCCGCCTCGACCTCGCCCGATGCACCGTCACGCTCAGCGGTGGGATGGCCACTCGCGCCAACTCGCTGCATGCCTGGGCGGGGCATCACACCCGGCAGTCCTCTCGATCGGGTCCTCCGGCCTATCTTTCGTCGCGGCACTGGTTATCCACCTCGTTCAGTGATGTTCGGCGTGGCCGGAGGGCGACGGGCTCGAAGCGGGCGCATCGACGGTGATCGGATTCGCCGTCAGGGCTGGACCGACCACGAGCGCGCTCACCAGGTAGATGGCGGTGAACAGGGCGCTGGCGACCGCCGGCGCGGCCCAGGTGCCAAAGCGTCGGCGCAGGCGCAACAGCATCGGGACCGACAGGGCGAAGCCGGCGAGGCCAAATAGGATAGTCCCGCCGGCGCCTGCCAGGAAGGCGGCCCCGGCCAGCGGCCCGACGTGGTGCAGGACGTGGGGCGCAATGCCCGAGATGGCACCCACCGCGCCGCTCAGTGCGGCGGCCATGGTCCTGGCCGCCCGGACCACGATGCTCACCGATTCATCCGTCCCTTGAGTCGAACTCGCACGTCACCTCTCTGGTCCCGAGTGGCGCGCAATTGCCCAACACGCGTCGAGAATGAGCAAGATCGTCAGCATGGCGCGCGCCCCGCTCGCCGGAGCCCATTGGCTCATCGGTCGCAGATCCACTCGCTGGCTGACGCATCGAGGTGGCCTTCGTAAGCGCAGCAGGCCTCCGGTTCCCGGGCCAGGAAGCGGTCAGGATCTTCCTCAAAGCGGGCGAGACAGCCAGGGCACTTGAAACGGAGAGTGCGATCTCCGTAGTGCGCGGTCAGGCCCTCGCCCGCGGCGATCTCCTTGCCGCACACGACGCACTGTGCCGCGGGCCCGGGGGTCAAGTCGCGAACGATGATCGAAGACGAACTGGTCATCACGCTGCCTCCACCACGATCTGGCCGCGCAGCATGCCCATCTGGCAGGTGAACTCGTGGGTGCCGGGCTCGCCCGGCATGAACTCGATCGGCACCACCTGCCCGGTCGGCAGCGCGGCCGACTTGCCGAAGTCGGCGAGGACGACCTGCTCGGAGCAGGCCGCCGTCTCCTCGCGGCGGAAGAGGAGTCGCACCGGGCGGCCAGCGGAGACCCGGATGGTGTCCGGGGTATAGCCGCCCTTGACCAGGATCATCTGCTCCTGGTAACCGTCCGAGACGACGGACGCCTTCACGCCGGGTGTCCGCTTCAGCCAGAAGAACCAAGCGATGAAGCCGATGGCGGCGAGGCCGCCGAGGGTAACGAGGATCTGATCGGGCGTCATGCCGCCACCTCCACGAGCTTGAAGTGCTTGAGCCGATTGGCATTCGAGATGACAGTCACCGAGCTGAAGCTCATGGCCAGCGCGGCCAGGAGCGGGCTGAGCAGGAGCCCGATGAACGGATAGAGGACGCCGAGCGCCACCGGCAGCCCGAGGCTGTTGTAAGCGAAGGCGCCGAACAGGTTCTGGTAGACGTTGCGCATCGTGGCGCGACTGATGGCGATCGCCGAGACCACGCCGTGGAGGCTGCCGGAGATCAGGGTGATATCCGAGGCCTCGATGGCGACATCGGTGCCGGTGCCGATCGCGAAGCCGACGTCGGCCTGCGCCAGCGCTGGGGCGTCGTTGATGCCGTCGCCGACCATGGCCACGGTCCGGCCCTCGAGCTGGAGCTTGCGGACCTCGTAAGCCTTGTCTACAGGCAGGACTTCTGCCAGCACCCGGTCGACCCCGACCTGGCGCGCGATGGCGTCCGCGGTGCGGTGGTTGTCGCCCGTGATCATCACGACTTGGAGGCCAAGGCGGCGAAGGGCGGCGATCGCCCCTCGGGAGTCCGGCTTCACCGGATCGGCAATGGCAACCACCCCCGCGGCTCGGCCGTCGACTGCGACGAATACCGGCGTCTTGCCCTCGTCGGCCAGGCGGGATGCGTCCTCCTCGAGGGCGCCAACGGAGATCTCCTCGGCCTCCAGGAAGGCACGCTTGCCAACCAGTACCCGCTGCTCGCCGAGAAGCGCCCGGATACCGTACCCGGGGACGGCCTCGAAGCTCGTCGGCTCGAGCCTGGCGAAGCCGCGCTCGGCCGCACTTTCCACGATCGCCGCCGCCAGCGGGTGCTCGGAGTCGCGCTCCGCGGCCGCCGCCAGGGCCAGCAGGGCATCGGCCTCGAAGCCGTCTGCCACGACGACATCGGTCACGGCGGGCTTGCCGAGGGTGATGGTGCCGGTCTTGTCGAGGACGATGGTGTCGATCCGCTTGGCCGCCTGGAGGGCGTCACCGGAACGGATCAGGATCCCGTTGGAAGCTGCCAGACCGACGCCGGTGGTCAGCGCCATGGGCGTGGCCATGCCCAGGGCACAGGGGCAGGCAATGATCAGGCTGGTGACCGCCACGATGGTGGCGTAGGCGAAGGCCGGAGCCGGGCCGAAGTCGTACCAGATCACGAAGCCAGCCACGGCGAGGATCATCACCGCGGGCGTGAAGTAGCCCGAGACGACGTCCACGATGCGCTGGATCGGCACCTTTGAGGCCTGCGCGTCGCCGACCATGCGCACGATCGTAGCCAGCGTCGTGTCCGCCCCGACCTTGGTGGCCCTGAAGCGGAAGGCGCCGGTCTTGTTGATGGTGGCTCCGATGACCTCGTCGCCGGCTCGCTTCTCGACCGGCATCGACTCGCCGGTGATCATCGACTCGTCGACCGCCGACACCCCGTCGGTGATGACGCCGTCGACCGGGATCTTCGCCCCGGGGCGCACAACGACCGTGTCTCCGACCACAACCTCCTCGACGGGGACCTCGAGCTCGACCCCGTCGCGGACGACGCGTGCCATCTTGGGCGCCAGGCCGATCAACTTCTCGATTGCCTGGCTGGTCCGGCCGCGGGCCTTCACCTCCATGGCCATGCCGAGCCCGACCAGGGCGGTGACAACGACGGTCACGTCGTAGTAGACATCGGTCATCTCGGCCGATGGGAAGAGTTGCGGGAGCAGCAGGGCCACGGTCGAGTAGAGCCAGGCCGTTCCGGTGCCGATCGCGATCAGGGTGTGCATATTCGCGGAGCGGTGCCTGAGCGCCTCCCAGGCCCCGGTAAAGAACTGGCCGCCCGAGTAGACCAGCACGGCCAGCGAAGCGATGCCCATGGCGACCCACAGCCACCACAGGGCAACGCCTCCGCGCGGGAAGGCGTCCCGCAGCCCGGGGAAGAGCCACGGGTAGGAGAGGATCATGGTTGGCACGCCGACCGCCGCGCCGAACCACCACTTGCGCATCAGCGTGCGGTACTCGGCGTGGCGGTCGTGCGCCGGCGAGCCCGCAGGGGCAGTCACGGCCGCCGGGTGATGCGTGGCCGCGGCCCCGTGGTGGCCGCTCGTGGTCGCGGCGGAATCAGTGGCAGGTGTGTGAAGGGTGCTGGTCACGGTCGGTTGTCTCGTTGCGGTTCTGATCCTCCGAGGCTCGGTCATCGGGCCCGTCATTGAAGCCTGGCCGCGCAGACTGAGAGCCACCTGAGCCCCCGCTGAGATCCTCGTCGCGGACTACCCCTCGCTCGTCGTGCCCGCCGTGGCCTCCGGGTCCGGCCTCTCCATGCCCGCCATGCCCGCCATGCCCGCCGTGGCCGTGACCCCCGAGATGCATCAGCAGCATACCGCCGAACAGCGCAACCGAGAGCACGGTCGAAGCCGAGACGACGCCGGCGACGACCAGGCCCGTGGCCACCACAACGGCCGCGAGGGCGGGCAGGAGCCATCGCGGTCGAGCGATGGCCGGGTCAGGTCGCCTGATGGCTGCGGAACTGCTGCCGCCGCCGTCAGGAGCCTCGATCGAGGGGTCGTGAACGTGGGTTGTCATGGTCGAATGGCCTCCAGCTGTGCATGGGCGATGGGAGTGGAGCGCGTCTGCCGGCGCGCGGCGACGAAGAGGACGATCGCCAGGAGCGCAATCCCGAGTCCCATCAGCTGGGCGGTCTTGAGCCCCAGGAGCACGCTGGGCTCGTCGCGCAGATAGAAGAGCCCGAAGCGGATGCCGGCCAGGCCGACAAGGTAGGTGGCGGCGACCGCCCCCTCCCCGATCCGCGCCAGGCGCTCGCGGCCGAGCCAGAGCCCGGCGAACAGTGCGGCCAGCAGGACCGCCTCGTACGCCTGCGTGGGGTGCAGCGGCACGCCAACCGGCGCCATGGCATCCACGTTTCGATAGACGACCGCCCAGGGCAGGTCGGTGGGGATCCCATACGAGTCGCCGCCGATCAGGCAGCCGATGTGCCCGATGGCCTGGCCGATCGCCGCGGCCGGCGCGGCCACGTCCAGCAGTGGCAGAAGGGCGATTCCGCTCCGCCGGGCGAAGACGAGCAGGGCGAGCAGGGCGCCGAGCAACCCGCCGTAGAAGGAGAGACCGCCGTTCCAGACCATGAACAGGTGCGCTGGATCCTCGCCCAGCGTGCCGAGCTCGTTCTGGGCAACGTACAGCGCTCGCCCACCGACGAGCGCTGCCACCGCCGCCCAAATCGCGGCATCTGAGACCGTTTCCGAACCGATGCCGCGGCGACGCGCCTCACGCATGGTCAACCACACTGCGACCGCGGCCGCGCCGGCGACGATGATCCCGTACCACCGCACGTGAAGGCCGAGCACCGAGAAGGCGATCGGGTCGATGTCGATGACGAACGGCACGCTCTCCCCTACCTCGACGGCGCAGAGGCGCGGAGTGCCCAGAGACAGCCGGCTACCCAGGCGGCCAGCGCGGCGGCGGCGAAGGCGATGGCCGCCTTCGCATCGATGAACACGAGCGTGAGCACGGCAATCAGCGGGAGCGAACAGAGCAACAGGACGATCCTGGTGCCGAGTGCGGCCTCGAGCCGCGATACCTGCTCGTGCAGCCGGCCCGCCAGCGATGTCCGACTCTCGTCGACGACGGCGATGCGGCCGCGGTAGCGGCCCATGCCGCAGGTGAAGCGGATCTCGCCGGGCGGCTGCGCGGGCAGCTCGACGGCAGTGGCACCGGACGGCGCCAGGTGGCGATCGACGCGCGGCTTTGAAAAGATGACGCGCTCCGAGCAGACGTCGTCATCGTTGCGCCGGAAGACGATGCGCAGGGGCACCCCGGCGCGCGCCAGGATGGTGCTGGGTCGGTAGCCACCGCGAACCGCGACCTCCACGACCTGGTGCAGACCATCGGGGTCGAGCCGTGCCCGGACCGCGTGCTCAAGCATGGCTACCCCGGACTCCCGAGTACCAGGATGAGCGCCACGACCAGAACAACGAGCGCGGCGGCCGCGAGCGGATGGCCGAAGGCGCCCATCATGGCCGACACGCCCGTCATCGTCATCGCGCCGCCCGCGAGAAGCAGGTCGGCAACGAGCAGGATGGCGACGACGATGAGGACGGTGGCGAGCAGGTCCGGCATGCCGCAATTCCAGCGGCTCAACCTGAGGCCGCGATGAGGAGCGGGTAACGGCGCGCTGAGAACCCGACCGGCCACCTCTATACCGTCAGTAGAATCGCGAACCCGAGCGCGAGGACCACGATCGCCAGGAGCAGCCTGGTGCCCTCCGCGTGCTCCAGGTGCCAGCGATTGATGACCCGGATCAGGCCCGGTCGGCTGGCCAGCACCAGCAGGCCGACCAGCGGCGTGATGTAGGCCAGGTTGTAGAGGGCGAGGCCGCCGAGGCCCGCCGAGAACGTGCCGCTGACTCCCAGGAGCGCCACCACGCCGAGGTAGACCGCCCCGCTGCACGGGACCGTGCAGAGTCCGATCAGGACGCCGCCGCCGAAGAGCGCCACCGGTGAGCTCGACCGCGCCCAGTCGCGCATGCGGCCGTGGAGCGCGTGGGGAGCCTCCAGCTTCCAGCGCGCATCGGGCAGGAGCACGTCGCGAAGCATCCACAGCCCGAGCCCGACCGCGACGAGGGCCGCAACTCGGCTCGGCAGATGGTTGCCACCGAAGTCGGTCAGCGAGGAGAGCACGGTCAGGAGGCCCAGGCCGAGCAGGAAGTAGGTGGCCAGCACGCCGAGGACGAAGAATGACCCCAGTCCGAGCACGGTGCGGCTAGCCCCCCGTACGTCTGGAGCACCAGCGCCGGGAGCACCAGCGCCGGCGGCGAGCGACTGGCGTGCCGCCAGCCCCAGCGCAAAGGTCGCAAACAGGATGAGGACCCCGAAGGCGCAGGGGTTGAAGCCATCGAGCACCCCGGCGCCGATGATGGCCGGCAGGCTCAGGTCGGCCAGGGCCTCGTGGCCCGCGGGCGCCGGTCCCGGGACCAGGACAGCGGCGGCGGCGGCGGCCACAACCGCACCGACGACGAGGATAAGCAGCCGCGGGCGAGCGCGCGGCTGCCCGGTCGCGGCGCCCATCACGCCGCCACGGTCAGCGTGCCGCGCATCGACGGGTTCTCCTTGCCGCCGCAGCAGATATCGCAGTACCAGCTATAGGTCCCCGGCGCGGTAGGGGCAATGAGCTCGAAGACCTCGCTGGTCTGCGGCCCGACCTTCCAGTCAACGCCGAGCTCGTCGATCGCAAACTGATGCCAGCCGCCACCGTCGCTGTGGAACGCCGTGTCGAGGCTGGTGAGCTCGATCCGAACCGTCTCACCCGGCTTGACGATGAGCGCCGAGGGATCGAAGCCACCCATGCTTGCCCGAACGCTGATGGCAGTGGTATCGGTCGCGGCGGGTCCCTGGAGGCGGCTCACCACGAGAGCGATGGCGACACCGCCCACGACCAGCGCCAGCGCCGCAAATGCGCCCAACCGGACCGAACGCGGCACGGCCGATGCCATCGATCGAGAGTCAGCCGGCATTGGAGAATGCCGCTGGATGCGTCCCGTCTGAGCTCGACGAGTCATGAAGATGTCCTTCCTTCCAAGACACGTGGCGGTTCCGCCTCCTCCGGCGGCCGGCCGATCCGCGAGCGAGCCGCGTGCCGGCTGTGTCCCGCCCGCCCCCTCGCGGAGTGCAGCAATTCGTGCACCTCCCTGCGCGCCGTGGGGTTCGGGACGCAACCCTCAAGTTCGAGTTCGACAAGGCGCACGAGCAGTGAGTCGAGCGATCCACGTGCGGCGAGCAGCTGCTGCGCCACGTCGGCGAATGGCCGGCTGCCCGCGATCATGGTGGCGACGGCGGAGGCCTGGCCGGCTGCTCGCTGGGCGTGCCGAACAGCACCCCCTCGATCACCGGCTGACATGCTCATGCGGACCAATCCTCCCTTGCCGCTGAAACGGTGCAGGTTGCGGGTGAATCGGCCGTGAGCATTGCCTGAGAGCACGCTGAGAGGCCGGCCAGGATGCCGCCGGGCCGCACGAGCAGCACCCCCGGCTCACGTGGCTGACGTGCTCCGCCGACCCTCCGCGCGCCAGACCAGGAATGCGCCCGCGAGGGCGGCGGCGGCGGCGAGGGCGAGGACCACGCCGAACTCGATCGCCGTTCGCTCGCGAGGCACGACGGTGTTGCTGAGGTCGTTTGGAACCGGTGACGACCCCGCCCCACCAGCCGCGGCGGTGACCGCCAGCGGCGCGGTGAGGATCTCGTCGCCGATGGCGCGGAACTCGTAGACCCCGGATGGGAGGTGGCTGGGAATGGTCAGCTCGGTCTGGAACATTCCCGCGGCGTCGGTGGTGACCGTGCCAAAGTCGACGACGAGATCCTGCCCGGCCAGGACGATCACCCGCTCGTTGTTGGGCTCCAGCCCGCTGCCGGCGAGGATGACCGTGTCACCAGCCGTCACGCTGGCCGGCTCGACGCCGATCCCCTCCTCGCCGCTGCCGTCGGCCAGCACGGTCGCGGCGGAGCCGAGCACCAGCAACAGCCCGGCCACCATGCCAAACGGTACGGAGCTACGCATCGGTGGATCTGCCTTTCTGCTTGCTTCCGCCAAGAAGCGTGACCATGAAGCCCGCGGAGCCGGCGACGATCAGCGGGAGCCCGAGGAAAAGGACGAGCGCCCAGCCCCACGGCGATCCTGCGGCCAGCGCGTTGCCGAGACCGATCTCCGTCACGCCCAGGCCGGTCGCCAGCAACGCGAGCCGGAACAGCACGGCGGCCATCACATCGCCTCCTGGATGTGCGCCTGGGGCACGGTGAACAGGGCGTACATCACCAGCGCGGTGAGCGCTATGGCCACGATGGCGCCGATGGCGATGAACACTCGACGCCGCGCGGGGGAGCGGTACGGGCTGCGGTCGATGAACGGCACGAGTGCCAGCCCGCCGAACAGCAGCGCCGGGGCCCAGAACAGGGCGATCAGCCCGAACCAGTCCTCGAGCGGATAGAAGGGCAGGAACATCCACGGCGGCTTCGTCTCCTCAACGCCCGGCACGGGGCGCGGTCCAAGGCCCGCCGGCCAGATGAGCGACACGATCGTCGCCGCGGCGAGCATCAGCAGGCCGAACCCCGCCATCCGCGCCAGGTGGGCGGTGAACGTCGATCCACCCTTCGCCGGGATCGGTCCGCCGTCGACCGCTGCGTCAGCCTGCGCCGGCAGCGCCGAGATGCCGTGGCGCTTGACGAGGAGAAAATGGGCGAGCAGCAGCAGCACCCCGAGCGCGGGCAGGATGGCGATGTGGGCTATATACAGCCTGCCCAGGATCGGCAGGCTGGCCGCGAAGTCAGCCGAGAACCAGAAGCCGAAGGCGCCGAGCAGGTCGCCCATCTCGACGTTGTGGGCGAGGGCCTCGTAGGCCTCCTGGTCCCATTTCAGGACCGTGCCAGTGAAGAGCAGGCCCAGCGTCACCCCGAGCAGCCCGAGCCCAATGAGCCAGTTCGCCTCGCGCGGCCGCTTGTAGGAGCCCGTCACGAAGACGCGGCCCATGTGCAGCAGCACGGTGGCCATCACGATATTGGCCACCCAGAAGTGGATGCCCCGGACGAGGTCGCCGAGCGGGGCCATGTTCATGATGTAGACCACGCTCTCGCGGGCCGAGGACGGCGTGGGGTGGTAGAACTGGGAGAGCCAGATGCCGGTCGCCGCCAGGATGAGGAAACCGAAGAAGGTGATACCGCCCAGGATGTAGCCGATGCCGTTGGCGTGGGCCGGCACCGGATAGGCCAGCCCGCTGAGGCCGAGGCGCTCGTCGAGCGCCTCCCATGCCCTATGCCAGGATCGCCGCTGGCCGATGGCCCCGTGGGTACCCATGGAGGTTCTCCTTCCCCGCCGTCCTTTGCGGTCGGGTGTTCGGCGAAGGGCTGTCGTGTGCGCGGTTATCGGACTCCCTCGTCCTTAGCGTCCGATGAGAGCGAGGTGGGAGCGAGGTGAGGCGTGGGGTTTGGCCCCTTCAACGCGGCCCCCTGGTCAGGGCGCCCGAACCTCGATCGAGCCGGCCTGGCCCGGGTGGTAGCGGCAGAGATACGCGTACGTGCCCGGTGAGTCGAAGCGACGCTCGTAGGAGCCTCCGGGCGAGAGGTTGCCCGAGTCCCACGAGCCGTCGGAGGCGGTGACGGTGTGCGGCAGGGCGTCGTCGTTGAACCAGCGTACGGTCGCGCCCGGGGCGATGGTCAGCGTCGCCGGCTCGAACCGCGACCCGGCCATGCGCACGGAGGTCCCCGCCGGGGCGGTGGGGGCGGGTCCCCAGCCCATCATCCCGCCGGGTCCCATCATCCCGCCCCAGCCCGGCCCGGTCGTCCCACCCCAGCCGGCGGCGGTGCCGAGGAGGATGGCCCCCACGACGAGGACGAGTCCGACGATGCCGAGGGCGCTTCGACCCGTTCGCGGTCCGTCCGTCGCCTCGAGGGCCCGTCGCATCTCTTCGAACTGCGGCGCCTCGATCTCGCCCCGCGCGAACCTGGCCCGGAGCTGACGGAGCGCGTCGTCCTCGGCACCCCCGCCCAGGAGCCGGACCGCCCAGAGCGCGATCAGAACGACCCCGACGACGAGCGCGATGGGCACAAGGATCATGATCCAGTCCCCGAAGGATCCACTCCCGAAGGTCATCATCGTCTCACCGCAGGTCGCCTCAGTGGCCCGGACAGACCGCCCTGTCGGAGAAACCGCGGTGCATGCCCGGGTTGCAGGCGCCACTGAAGCCGCCTTCGGTCGTCGCGTGGTGGGCGACGTGGGCGCCGTAGGCGGCCCCGTCTTCCGCGGCGGCAACCGGGCTGGCCCCGACGAGCAGGCCCACGAGGGCGACCGTCGCCAGCGCGAGTCGGAGGGTTCGTGTCATTGACCACCTCGAGGTAACTGGTTGGCGTTTCGTTGGAGTTGACTGTCGTGGCGAAACCTGAGATCAGGCTGAGTGGTAGATGAGACATGCACCTGGTCGAGCCGGAGCCGTCCGGGCCGGGATTCTCAGGTCCCTCCCGACCCTCGCAGCCTCGATGGCGAGGATCCGCGCCGCAACCGGCGGCGAGCTCGGTCAGTCGCGACCGCGGCGACCACCGGTTGGAGTGGTGTGTCGTGAGATGAGCGCGGACGCCGCCCGGATCCAGTTCCGCGGCCCCTGCCCATCGGCGGCGAGGAATTCGGCCCGACAGCCGTTCGAGCAGAAGAAGTAGGTCTCCCCGTCCCGACTCCCGCTGACCACCCGCTCGCGCTCGACCGCCATGCCGCACACCGGGTCGGTGGCCATCGTCACCATGTCCTTGAAGGCGCCATCCTCGAGCCACAGCACGCGGTCGGCGATGTCACGGATGCGCTGGTCGTGGCTGACGATGACCACGCTGCGTCCCTGGTCCTTGGCAATGCGCCGCAGCAGGCGCATGATCTCGTGCCCGATCTTTGAGTCGAGGTTGGCGGTTGGCTCGTCGGCCAGGATGAGCGTCGGATCGTTGATCAGCGCCCGGGCGATCGCCACCCGCTGCTTCTCTCCACCCGACAGCTTCTCCGGCAGGAAGTCGAGCCGCTCGCCGAGGCCCAGCTCGGTAAGCAGCGCGCTTGCCTTGTCCCGCGCCGCACGTCCGCTGAGGCCCGCCAGCTCGGCGACGAGTGCCACGTTCTCACGGACCGACAGGGCCGACAGCAGGTTGAAGTCCTGGAAGATGAACCCGAACTGACGCAGCCGGATAGCGGGCAGGCGAGCCTCGGAGAGGGCGCTGATCTCGGTCCCGTCGAGGTGGATCGAGCCGGATGTCGGCCGCAGGAGAGCGCCCATCATCGACAGCAGTGTCGTCTTGCCCGAGCCCGATGGACCCATGATCAGGACGACCTCGCCCGGGTCGACGGCGAGGGTGACCCCACGAACGGCGGTCACCGCGGTCTCGCCGTCACCGAAGCGCTTGGTGACGTCGCGCACGTCGAGCGTCAGAGTTGTCACAGTGCGGCTCCTTTTCGGAAGACGACCGCCGGGTCGAGACTCGCTATCTGGCGGATGGGCAGGATCGCGGCGAGACCGGCGATGACCGCCGCGAACAGTCCGACCTTGGCGAGCGACGGGGCACTGATGGCAAGTTCGAGATTGAGATCGGTCCCTGCAATCGCCAGGCTGATCAGTTCGGTGAAGGCGAGGCCCACGACGAAGCCGAGCGCGACGCTCAGGACGGCCTGGCTCAGCACCACCCCGTACAGGAAGCGATTGTGCGCGCCGAGCGCCTTGAGGGCACCGTACTCACGCCGGCGGGCGAGCGTGGCGACGTAGACGGTCAGCGCCACCACGGCCAGCCCGACGGCGAAGCCCACGGCGTTCACGATGGCGATGACGTCGGCGCTCATGTCCATCACCAATCGCCGCTCCTCGACCGCGAAGGCGGCGCGCGACTGGGCGGTCACACCCGGGACCACGCGCTCGATCTCGGCGGCGACTTCCTGCGGCGAGGCGCCGGAAACGACCCTGACCAGGACGAAGCTCACGACCGGGGCGCCGCCGCGCATGGTCTGAAAGTCCTCGAACGAGACGAAGGCCACCGAGTTCACCAGGCTGGCCGTTCCGCTCGACAGGCCGACCACCCGCGCCTCGCCGCCGAGGACGGTGACGTCATCGCCGATGGAGACGCCGGCCTTGCTGGCGAAGCCGCGGTCGACGATCACCTCGCCGGGGCCTGGTCGGTCCGCTCCGTCGACGACGTTCCACGGCATGCCCATGGCCGCGTCGGCCGGCAGCCCGATGACGTACGCGACCGCTCGATCGTTGCCGGCGGCGATGGTATCGGTCGAGTACAGGATGGGGGTCACTTCGGCCACGCCGTCGACGGCATTGACGGCACCGGTCACCGAGGCGGGCAGCCAGGAGGCCACCATGTGGAGGTTGCGCACGCCGGCCTGGGCGACCCACACGTCCGCGCCGGCCCGATCGACATATTTCGTCAGCTGGTTCGCGACCCCGGCGAAGATCGCGTCGAACGCGATCGTCAGCGACAGGGCGAGGGCGACGCTACCGACCGAGACCAGCAGCCGGACCCGGTTGCCGGCCAGGTTGCGACGGGCCAGGACCCACGCTGCGCTCATCCCCGGAAGACCTCGGCCGGCTCCAGGCGGGCCATCGCCCGGGCCGGGATCAGGGCGGCCAGCAGCGCCATCAGCAGGCTGCTGCCCAGGACGACGCCGACGGCGGCCGGCTCGATGGCCACCAGGAACTGCGGCCGCCAGGTCATCAGCGCGGCACCGCCGCCGTAGGCCAGCCCTACCCCGACTACCGCTCCGGCGACCGTCGCGATAAGCGCCTGCGTGGTCACCACCCGGTACAGTGTCCGGTTGCTGGCGCCGATGGCCTTGACCGCCCCGTACTCCCGCCGTCGCTCGATGGTGGCGGTATAGATGACGAGCCCCACCACCAGCACTCCCACGAGGAAGGCGATGCCAACCATCAACCCGATCGGCGCGTCGTACACCCGCGCCATCAACTGCCGGTCGTTGGCGATGATCTCGCTCTTCAGGAGCACCTCCGTTCCCGGCAGGGCGAGCTGGTCGCGGAGCGCTTCCGGGCTCACCCCGGCGGCCGGGCTCACAAGCAGGAAGCTGCGCAGGCCCGGAGCGCGCAGCAACGACTCGAGCGTGGTGATCCGGGCGAAGGCGACCGAGCCGGCCCAGAAGGTCGTCTCATCCGATAGGCCGACCACGGTCGCGTCGCGGTCCAGCACCCGGACCTGATCTCCGATGGCGATCTCGTGCTGGGCGGCCGTCGTGCGGTCGATGACCAGCTCGTCGTCAGCGGCCGGTTCGCGCCCGTCGACCAGTCGCCACGGGCCGCCACCCGCCGCGGGGTCGTAACCGATCAGGAAGAAGCCGTCCTTGCGGCCGTGGCGCTCGAAGATGACGAACTGCGACACCACCGGGATCACGCCGTCGACACCGGGGCGCTCGCGGGCGGTCTGCTCCGCGCCCGGCGGCAGGACTGAGGCCGTCCCAAGAAAGTCGCGGATTCCGCGCTCGGCCACCACCACACTGCCGGGCGTATTGTCGAGGTACGCGGAGGACTGTTGATAGACGCCCGAACGATAGCCGGAGAGCAGCAGGATGAGCCCGATCGAGACGGCGACACCCAGGACACTCAGCGCGAACCGGGTTCGGTCGTGGAGCAGGTTGCGGCGGGCCAGAAGCACCGCTCACGCCTCCGACGCGGGTCCGGGTCGGTAGCCCGCGTGCTCGATAACCTGCGCCAGGCGCCCGGCGTCGGTCTGGACGGGGTCGTATTCGATGTACGCCGTCTCGGTGGCCGGGTTGACGTACGACCGCAAAACGCCGGCCGCACGGGCCAGCTCGCGCTCGATCGTCGTCGCGCCGCCGCCACCGCAACCGAGGCCGTGGACGGGGATCCTGACTGCGCTTCCGGCGTTCATTCCAGCAGGGTCATATCGGAGGCTGAGTCTGATCTGAGCGCTCCCTGAGACATTGCTGACGCCGCGACTGCGGTGGCCGCCTCGTCGTCGGCGACCAGGACACGGGTCGCGGTCACAACGCACGCATCGGCAGCGTCACGATCGCCACCGTTCCGCCGCCCTCGCGATCGGTGAGCTCGATCGTGCCGGCATGTGACTCAACGATCCAGCGTGCGATCGCCAGGCCCAGACCCGTGCCACCCGGACGCAGGTCGCGAGCACGCGATCCGCGGTACAACCGCTCGAAGGCCCTCTCGCGGTCCTGCTCGTCGAGACCGATGCCGCTGTCTTCCACCCGGACGATCGCGCGCCCGTCCCGCACCGCGAGTCTGACCGCGACGCTGCCTCCCGCCGGCGTGTAGCGCGCCGCGTTGTCGAGAAGAATCCCGATCAGCTCGTGCAGCCGGTCGCGATCGCCGTCGACGATGGCAGGCTCAACGGCGGCCACGCTCATGCGCACATGCGGGGCTGCCTCGCGCTGTCGACGGACGGACTCCACCAGCAGTGCGTCGAGTTCCACCGCTTCAACCCGGATCCGTACACCGGACTCAGCGCGGGCCAACGAGAGAAGGTCGCCGACGAGGCGACCCATCCGTTCCGCCTCGTCGCGGGCATCGGCGAGGATGGCGAGGCGCTCTTCCGTCGGCAGCCCGGACCGCTGCGCGAGGTCCAAATTGGCTCGGATCGTGGTGAGCGGCGTGCGCAACTGGTGTGACGCGTCCCCGAGGAAGCGCTGCAGAGCCTGATGATTCTGCTCGAGCGCCGAGAGCATCTCGTTGAAGGCAATTGCCAGCTCGCCAACCTCGTCTGTCGGCGAGCCCGCGTCGACCCGAGCCGCGAAATCGCCCGACAGCGAGATCGCCCGTGCCGTCTCGGTTACGTCGGCGACCGGCGCCAGGGCGCGGCGTGCGAGGGCGAGCCCGCCAATCATGGCCAGGCTGGTCACCAGCAGGCCGGCCACTACGAGCGCGCCGCCGACAGTCGCTAGCAGGTCGCGCAAGGGTCTCGTCGAGTCGGCCCAGGCCACGTAGCCGATGACCTGCCCGTTCGGGAGCATCACGGGCTCAACGGAGAGCCGGACGATGTCATCGTCGACAGCGAGCTCGCGCACCGCGTGCGCGTGGTGGTCGGCGCTGGCCAGGTCGTCGGGCGTGAATGGCAGCCTGCCGGAGTCTGATGGCGCCGAATCGGCCAGCACACCGCCGTCCAGATCAAGGACCAGCACGCGGCCGCCTGTCGAGGCAAACTGCTCGATGAGACGCTCGGATGGGCTCAGGCGGCCCTCGGCGTCGATATCCTGGGCGAAGGCGCCGGCGGCGTGCTCCGTATTCGCGAACAGGGCGGCGTCGAACGAGCGCTCGAGCTCGTCACGCAGCACGACGAAGACACCAATGCCGAAGACGAGGAGCGCGCCGGCAAGGAGTCCGGCATAGATCAACGCAAGCCGGGTCCGGATTGGCCGCCGACGCTGGAGGAGCATCACTCCTTGAGGACGTAGCCAGCCCCGCGGACGGTCTGGATCAGGCGGGACTCGCCATTCGCTTCCAGCTTGTTGCGCAGGTAGCGAACATATACCTCCAGTACGTTCGACTCGCCGTCGAAGTCGTACGCCCATACGTGCTCCATGATGATGTCGCGGGTCAGCACCTTGCGCGGGTGGCGCAGAAGCAGCAGGAGCAGGTTGAACTCGGTGGTGGTCAACTCGACGACGCGGGCGCCACGGCGTGCCTCGCGCGCGTCGACGTCCAGCTCAAGGTCGGCGAAGCGCAGGGTCTCGCCGGCGGGGCTGGTTCGCCGCCGCAGCAGGGCATGGACACGGGCCAGAAGCTCCTCGAAGCTGAACGGCTTGACGAGGTAGTCGTCGGCGCCGGTCTCCAAGCCCTCGACCCGGTCGGTCACCTGGTCGCGCGCCGTCAGCATCAGGATCGCGACCTGGTCACCGGCAGAGCGCAGTCGGCGCGTGACCTCCAACCCGTCCATGCCCGGCAGCATGATGTCGAGGACGACCAGGTCCGGTAGATGCTCGCGGGCCTTCTCGAGCCCCTCCTCCCCGCTGCCCGCCTCGACCACGCGATAGCCCTCGTAGGCCAGGCCGCGGCGCACGACCGCCCTGATCTTGGGATCGTCGTCGATGACCAGGATGCGCGCGGCCTCACTCATGGCGGTGGAGTTCTCCCGTAGTTGCCCATGGCCGGCATGTCGCTCATGACGCGCCCATCGTAGGGCTTCGCCCTACTTACGACCTTACGCGACGACCGATTCCCCGGCAAACCACTCTTGCCTCGTATGCTGAGAACGAGATGAGGCCTTCGTGAGCAAGCCAGCGTCACAGGCGCGAGAACCCGTTGTGCCTGTTCGCGGAGGGCGTGCGTACGCTGTCCGGCCAAGCCCAGGAAGCGTCGCCTGTCCTACAGCGTGATCAGCAGGCCGAGGCTCATGACGATGACTGCGGCGGCCAGACCCACCCTGACCCACGGTGAGTTGGCCCGGTTCCACCGGCCCATCCGGCCCAGTACCCGGCGATTGCTGACCACAGCCAGCAGGACCACCAGCGGGACGATGTAGGCCAGGTTGTAAAGCGCCAGCAGCGCCAAGCCGGTGGCACCTCCGCCGGAGGCATGCAGAACCGCCACGATGGCCAGGTAGATCGCCCCCGAGCAGGGCACGGTGCATAGGCCCACCAGGACGCCGGCCAGCAACATCCCGCCAAGCCCGCCGCGCTCCATGGCCCTGTGCATCCAGCCATGGGTGGCCTGAGGAGCCGCCAGAGCCGGACCGAACCGCGGGAACAGGACGTCCTTGACCATCCACAGACCCATCAGCAGGGCCAGCACCGCGGCGACACGGGTGACCAGGTGATCCTCACCGAGCCAGGCCAGGAAGGTGAACAGCCCGAGGCCGACGAGGAAGTAGGTGATCCAGACGGCCCCGACATACAGCGAACCGGCGCCCAGCAGACGTCTGCGGGCCAGCGCGGTCGGATCGCCGGACGCGGTCACGGCGTTGACCAGGGTCAGCGTGTACGTGGCGAACAGGACGAGCAGGGCGAAGGCACACGGGTTGAGCCCATCGAGCACGCCCGCCCCCAGGACCGTCGGGACGGTCAGGCCCCCGAAGGCGGCGGCCTCGAAGGGCGACGCGACGATGACGGCGCTTGCGATCACGGCCACGAGCCCCAGTGCACCGGCAAGCGCGAGCGCAGGCGGTGGCAGATCGATCCAGGCAAGGCGGGACACGCCCGGACTCGGGGGAGCCCCGGCCGGGCCGTCGACGGGCAGCGCCATCCTACGCCTCAACCAGCAGGGTGCCGTGCATCGTCGGGCTCTCCTTACCGCCGCAGCAGGTGTCGCAATAGATGTCGTACTCGCCAGGCGTGGCGGGCATCTGCAGCGTCACCGTGCGCCGTGACTCAGCCGGCAACTCTACGTAGACCCGCAGTTCATCGCTGATGAGGGTGTGCACTCCGCCCTGGAGATGCACGGCGGCATCGGTGGTCCACAGTTCAACCTCCAACGCCTCGCCGACCTTGCCGGTGATAACCTGCGGTTCGAAGCCGGCCATGCTCATGCGCACCGGCATGACAGCTGCAGTTGCCGCATCCGGTCTGCCGAAGAAGTCGCTGAAGCCGAAGTAGACGCCGATACCGAGCACGCCTGCAACCACCACCGCGGCCAGCCCGTAGCGCCAGAGCGGCGGCTGCTCGCTGATCGGCTCCTCGCGGTGCCGCTGCGGCCGGCCTGTGTCGCGCCGACGGCTCATCGATCGCTCCCGCGGTACTGGCCGTGCATGCCAGCGCCCATCATCGAGCCGCCCATCATCGAGCCGCCCATGCCTGCCGGCATCCCGTTCATGATGGCCGTGCCCGGCGTCGTTCGGTCCTGGACCACGATCGCGCCCGCCGCGCCCACGACGATGCCCAACGCAAGGGCCACGCCCGCGACGCCCGCGACGATTCTGTTGCTCACCTGTTGCCTCCTGGCTCGCTGAGGAGCTCCCGCGCGTGGCGGTACTCCGCTTCACTGATCTCTCCACGTGCGTACCGGCCGCGCAGGATGTCGAGCGGGTCGTCACGCTCGACGCGACGCCCGCCGGCGACCAGCAGCCCGACCATCAGGAGCAGGGCGCCAACCCAGATGACCATCCAGATCCCGCCGCCCAGTGTCATTCCCCAGGCCCCGTCCATCATCGACTGCTGCCTCCGTCTACGCGTTCCGATGTCACCACCGTAGGCGCCGCCGCTCAAGACGCAATGCGGACTGGAGGCAAGTTCATCTCAAGATTCGCTCAAGGCCGCGGGTCCTGCTGCAGCTGTCGGTATCCGCGCTTCGGTGCGGCCCCGCGGAGTGTCGCCTACGGGCTCGCTGCTGCGGGCAGAGACACTCTGAAGGTCGAGCCGTCGCCGCTCCCATGACTCTCGGCCCAGGCGCGGCCCCCCATCGCCTCGGCCAGCGCCCGCACGATGGCGAGACCGATGCCGGCTCCCCCCTCGCCGCGGGATCGCGCAGCGTCGAGACGGTAGAAGCGCTCAAAGACCTGCCCGAGCTGCTCGGCGCTGAGTCCTGGCCCTGCGTCCCGCACCGAGAGCTCGACGAGGGAACCGGTCCGGCTGGCTCCGATGAGGACACTTGAGCCCTGCGGCGAGTGACGCAGAGCGTTGGAAATGAAGTTGCCGAGGATCTGCACAACGCGGTCCCGATCGGCCAACGCGACCGCGCCGGGCGCGACAGCACTCTCGAGCCGCACGCCATGCTCCGTCGCGCTCGGCATGAAGCGTGCGATTGCTTCCTCAACCACCTCTCCGAGTTGCACGGGCTCCGTTCGCAGCGGCAGCTGGCGCGCCTCGGCCCGCCACAGCTC
>JBDSIN010000142.1:0-3932 GCA_039917955.1 Candidatus Limnocylindria bacterium | reverse complement strand
CGATAATCGCCGCCACGCACGGAAGCTGCTCGAAGTGCGCAACCTCTCCACCTACTTCTATACGCGCGACGGGGTGGTGCACGCGGTCGACGACGTGAGCTTCGAACTCGACTACGGCGAGACGCTCGGCCTGGTCGGTGAGTCCGGCTGCGGAAAAAGCGTGACGGCGCTGTCGCTGACGCGTCTGATCGAAAGCCCGCCGGGCAAGATCGTCAGCGGCCAGATCATCTTCGACGGGATCGACGTACTGAAACTGTCGAATGAGGAGATGCGCCTGCTGCGCGGCAAGAAGATCGGCTTCATCTTCCAGGATCCGATGACCAGCCTGAATCCGACCCTGACCATCGGATACCAGATCGCCGAGTCGGCCAAGACGCACATGGGACTCTCGCGCAAGGCGGCCGACGACCGCGCGGTGGAGCTGTTGAGCAAGGTCGGCATCCCGCGCTCCCGCGAGCGGATGGGCGACTACCCGCACCAGTTCTCCGGCGGCATGCGGCAGCGCGTGATGATCGCCATCGCGCTGGCCTGTGACCCGATGCTGCTCCTCGCCGACGAGCCGACCACGGCGCTCGACGTGACGATCCAGGCGCAGATTCTCGAGTTGATCCGGTCGCTCTCCGACGAGTTCGGGACTGCGGTCATCCTGATCACCCACGACCTGGGGATCGCCGCGGGCATGTGCCACCGCATCAACGTGATGTACGCCGGACGGATCGTCGAGACCGGGCTGGTGGACGACATCTTCGAGGCTCCTCGCATGCCGTACGCCTGGGGCCTGCTCGACTCGCTTCCTCGCCTTGATGAGGTCAAGGGGGCGCGGCTGCGGACCATCGAGGGCATGCCGCCCGACCAGATCGACCCGACCAGCGAGTGTCGCTTCGCGCCTCGCTGCAAGTACGTCCACGACCGCTGTCGCTCAGAGGAACCGGAGCTGTCGGCACGTGACGGCGAAGGACACATGGCCCGTTGCTTCGGCACCGAACCGGGAGGCTGGATCCAGTGACCGCTGCAGCGACTGGCCCCGCCACCCCTGCGCGCATGATCGGCGACAACCTGGTCGAGGTGGACCGCCTGAAGGTGCATTTCCCGATCCTGAGCGGTGTCTTTCAGACGGAGTCGGGGCGCGTACGGGCGGTGGACGATATCAGTTTCGAGATCCGCAAGGGCGAGACGCTCGGCCTGGTCGGCGAGTCCGGTTGTGGCAAGAGCACCACCGGCCGCGCCGTGATCCGCCTGCGGAATCCGACCGCCGGAACCGTGCGCTTCGATGGCCACGACCTGATGGATCTGTCGCGCGGTGAGCTGCGCAAGATGCGCCGCCGGATGCAGATCATCTTCCAGGACCCGTACAGCAGCCTGAATCCGCGCATGACGGTCGGTTCGATCATCAGCGAGCCGCTCGAGACGCACAACCTGGTGTCCGGCAAGGCGCGCATCGAGCGGGTGCGAGAGCTGCTCGCCCTGGTCGGACTGAACCCCAACTACACCGACCGCTATCCCCACGAGTTCAGTGGAGGACAGCGTCAGCGGATCGGCGTCGCCCGGGCCCTGGCGGTCGAGCCGGAATTCATCGTCTGCGACGAGCCGATCAGCGCGCTCGACGTATCGATCCAGGCGCAGGTCCTCAACCTGCTCGTGGAGCTCCGCGAGAAGTTCGGGCTGACCTATCTGTTCATCGCGCACGACCTGTCGGTGGTGCGCCACATCAGCGACCGTGTCGGCGTGATGTACCTCGGCAAGCTGGTGGAGCTCGGACCGCCGTCGGCGATCTACGACGCACCGGGTCACCCGTACACCCGTGCGCTGCTGTCGGCGGTGCCGATTCCCGACCCGAAGGCCGAGCGGCGCCGCAAGCGCGTGATCCTCACCGGAGACGTGCCATCGCCGGCCAATCCGCCGGACGGCTGTCGCTTCCACACCCGGTGCTGGCTGTACGAGAGCCTCGGACGCCCCGAGCGGTGCCGGACCGAGGATCCGGAGCTGCTGACCGTGGCGACCGACCATCGCACTGCGTGCCACTTTGCCGAAGCGGCGCTCCAGAGCGATATCGGGGTCGCCCACATCGGCACGGACCAGGTCCGCCACGGCACACCGCAGTCGGCGATCGAGGGCCTCGCGGCCGAGCAGGCCGCGACCAGTGCCGCCGGGTGGGCTGCGGGCTCGAGCATCGGCACGCCGGAAGAGCCCTCCGCCGGGGGGTAGGCACCGACGGCGTATTGAATCTCGGCGCGGTCGCCTCTTGTGGGCCCGACGCCGCTAGAGTTAGGCTGCAGCACGCGGATGCGGCAGCGAATCGGTTCAGATTGGCAGCGGAAGTAGAGAGCGGAGGACTTCAATGCAACGATGGAGAACCTTCTCCATCCTGGTGGCACTCGGCCTGCTGGTTGCGGCGTGCACCACGACCAGCACGAGCCAGGAGCCATCGGGAAGCGCCGAACCGTCGACACCGGAGAGCACGGCGCCGTTCGTGGCGACCAGCTATCCCGAGGACGGCCCGGCGGACTGCGCCTATGGCGGCGAGTTCAGCCAGATCAAGGCGGTCGATGAGCTGACAGTGGAGTTCTCACTCTGCTACCCAGACCCGGCCTTCCTTTCGAAGATCGCGTTCACCGCGAACGCGATCCACGACACGGCCTGGCTCGAAGCCAACATGGTGAATCACCTGATCCTCGCCCGGCCGAACGGCACCGGGCCCTATAAGTTCAAGGAGCACGTCCGCGGCGACCACGTCACCCTGGAGCGCAATGACTCCTACTGGGGCGAGAAGGCCATCGCCGAGACCCTGATCGTGCAATGGAGCTCCGAGTCAGCGGCTCGGCTGTTGGCCCTCCAGGCTGGCACCGTTGACGGTATCGACAACCCCGGCCCCGATGACTTCGCGTCCATCGAGGGCGACCCCGATCTCCAGTTGCAGCTCCGGCCGGCGTTGAACATCTTCTACCTTGGCATGACCAATACTTTTGCGCCGTTCGACGATGTCGCGGTTCGCCAGGCGCTGGCGATGGGCATCGACCGGCAGCGGATCGTGGACACCTTCTACCCCGGCGGATCGACCGTCGCGTCCCACTTCACCCCGTGCGAGGTTGAGTTCGGCTGCGAAGGCGACGCCTGGTACGACTTCGACGCGACGGCGGCCAAGGCTGCCCTCGCTGCTGCCGGGTTCCCGAGCGGCTTCAGCACGACCATCTACTACCGTGACGTGGTGCGCGGGTACCTGCCCGACCCGGGACTGGTTGCGGTCGAGGTGCAGACGCAGCTCGCGAACCTCGGCATCACCGCTGACATCCAGGTCCAGGAGTCGGGGACCTTCATCGACAATTCGTCCGCCGGCCTGCTCGACGGCATCTACCTGCTTGGGTGGACCGCCGACTATCCGGATCCGACCAACTTCCTCGACTATCACTTCAACAACCCCGCGAATCTGCAGTTCGGCACGATCGACGCCTCGGTCACCGACCCGCTGAAGGTGGGGGCCCAGACGCTTGACGCCGCAGCCCGGGCCGCGGCGTACGAAGAGGCGAACAACGCTCTCCGTGACTTTGTCCCGATGATCCCGATCGCCCACGGCGCGTCGGCGACCGCGTGGAAGGCCGACGTGGCCGGAGCCCACTCGTCGCCGCTCGGCAACGAGGAGTTCGCAGTGATGGATCCGGGCGGTCGCGCGCAACTGGTCTGGATGCAGAACGCCTACCCGCTCTCGCTGTACTGCGCTGACGAGACCGACGGCGAGACGCTCCGCCTTTGCGAGCAGATCACCGAGCCGCTCTACCAGTACGAGGTCGGCGGGACCGTCCCCGAGCCTGCGCTGGCGACGGAATGCACGGCCAACGACGACGCGACGGTCTGGACCTGCGCCCTGCGCAGTGGCGTGACCTTCCACGATGGCGCTCGATTCGACGCCAACGATGTTGTCCTCTCCTACGCGGTCC
>JBDSIN010000141.1:0-3450 GCA_039917955.1 Candidatus Limnocylindria bacterium | reverse complement strand
TGCTGGGTGGCAGCGGCACCGGCGAGGCGATCGTGGCCAACAAGGTGCGCGGCATCCGCTGCGTGCAGGCCACCAACCCGGTCGTCGCCCGGCTCGCCCGCGAGCACAACGACGCCAACGTGATCGCCTTCGGCGGCCGGATCGTCGGCACCGAGGTGGCCAAGGCCTGTCTGCGCGAGTTCCTGACCGCCGAGTTCGGCGGCGGCCGGCACGTGACGCGCATCGCGAAGATCGCGCGGATCGAAGCCGAGGAGGCGGGGCGCTGAGCCTCGTCCTCGACGACCGCGAGCGCGCGCTGCTGGCGGGGGATTCCGGGCCTGGCGTCGCGCTGGCGATGCGGCTGGTGGTTCGCGCCGCTGAAGCGCTCCGCGCCGAGCGCCTGATCCCCATCACCTCGGCCCACGTGGACTCGTGCCTCTACCACGGCGAGGCCACGGTCGACTTCGTCGAACGGCTCGTGAACACTGGAGCGCAGGTCAGCGTGCCCACCACGCTCAACGTTGGCGCGCTCGACCTTCTTCACCCCGAGTTGTGGCGCGGGGATGCACGGACCGCCGAGCGAGGCAAGCTGCTGATGGGGCACTACCGAGCCCTCGGCTGCACGCCGACCTATACCTGCGCCCCGTACCAACTCTCGTTCGCGCGGCCCGGGCTCGGCGAGCAGGTCGCCTGGGCCGAGTCGAATGCGATCGTCTTCTGCAACAGCGTGCTCGGCGCACGCACGGAGCGCTACGGCGACTTCACCGACATCGCCTGCGCCATCACCGGGCTGGTGCCCGATGCCGGTCTGCATCGGACCGATGCCCGGCGCGCCACCGTGGTGCTCCGCCTCTCCGCCGATATCCCGCCTCCGCTGCTCGATGACGACGCCCTGTACCCGGTCCTGGGGATCGTGCTCGGGCGTCGCGCCGGTGGCCGAATCGCGGCCATCGATGGGTTGCCGGCCGGGCTGTCGGAGGATCGGCTGAAGGCGATCGGCGCCGCCGCGGCCTCGTCTGGGGCGGTGGCCATGTTCCACGCGGTCGGTTCGACACCCGAGGCCGCCACGCTCGACGCGGCGCTCCAGGGGCGTGCACCCGATGCGACGCTGGAGATCGGCCTGGCCGAGTTGCGCGCAGCCCGCGACGAGCTCACCACCGCGGCGGCGGGAGCGCCCGGGACACCGATCGGCACCGTCTCGCTGGGGACCCCGCACGCCTCGCTGGCGGAGCTGCGCGCGGTCGAGCGCGAGCTGGCCGGGGCGCGCCCCGCGCCGGGCGTCGAGCTGATGGTCTCCACCGGCCGCCACCTGCTCGCGGAGGCCGAAGAGGAGGGGCTCGCCCGGCGTCTCCGTGCGCAGGGGGTTGAGCTGCTGGTGGACACCTGCAGCTACATCGCCCCGGTGCTGCGGCCGAGCCCGCTGCCCGCCATGACCGACTCGGGCAAGTGGGCCTTCTACGCCCCGGGCAATATCGGCGTCGAGGTGATCTTCGGCAGCCTGCGGGAATGCGTGCGATCGGCCGTCCGCGGGTCCGTCTGGCGCGATCCCGACCTGTGGGGTACGCCGTGAGGGGCCGGGTGCTTGCCCCGGGGAGTGCGAACGCGGTCGCCATCGTCCTGCGCGAGCCGCTCTCCCTGTGGGGTGGCATGGACCCAGCGAGCGGCCAGGTGATCGACGCGCGCCATCCGCAGCGAGGCGAGAACCTGGCCGGACGAATCGTGGTGATGCCCGGTGCGCGCGGGTCCTCCTCCTCCTCGTCGGTCCTCGCCGAAGCCGTGCGCGCCGGCTACGCGCCGGCCGGCATTCTCCTCGCGGAACCGGACCTGATCCTGGCGGTCGGGGCGGCGGTCGCCGAAGAGCTCTACGGCGTGCGCGTGCCGATCGTGGTGGTGGCGCCAGACGAGCTGGCGCTGGTGGCCGATGGACAGGCAGTGGCGATCCACGAAGACGGGGAGATCACGCTCGGCTGAGCGCGGGTATCCTCTCTCCCCATGAGATTGTCGCCCCAGGTTGTGTCGTTCGGCCCTGAACACCTCGACGCGGCGGCCGGGCTGCTCGCCGCGCGACAGCGTCGGCTGCGGCCTATCCGTCCCGAGCTGCCCTCGGCCTTTGAGGAGCCCGCCGCTCACCTCCCCTCACTCGCGGCGCTGCTCGACCGCGATGGAGCGAGCGGGTTCGCCGCCGTCTCAGACGGAGCGATGGTTGGTTTCCTGATCGGCTACCCGCGGAGCGAGCCCATCTGGGGCCGTGCCTGCTGGAGCCCGATCGAGGGGAGTGCCCTCGCGGATGGCACCAACGCGGAACTGGTGCGCGATCTTTACGCGGCGTGGTCCGAGCACTTTGTGCAGCGCGGCCACTTCCGGCAGTACGTTCACGTCCCGGCGGACGACACGGACCTCGCCGCAGCGTGGTTCCGCACCGGGTTCGGAGCGATGCAGGCCCACGCGGTGCGCGACCTCGAGTTGGCGGCGCTGCCACCCGACGGCGTGACGGTTCGGCGCGCGCTCCCTCGCGATGTCGACCGGGTCGAGGACCTGCTCCCCCTCATCGCTGAGGCCCTGGCTCGTCCGCCGGCGTACGCCATCAGAATGCCCGGGGAGGTCGCCACCTACCGCGACTCCTGGGCCGAGGAGCCCGAGGAGCCGAAGGCGCATCACTGGCTCGCCGAGGATGCCGATCGAGTGTTGGCGATGGCCACCTTTTACGCCGCCGACCCCGGACCGATGGTCCCCGAAGGCGCCTGGGAGCTGGCCGTTGCGATGACCCGCCCCGAGGCGCGCGGCCGTGGCCTGATGCGGGCCCTGGTAGCCGCCGGCTTCGCCGAGGCGCACCAGGCCAGCGCCACCCAGTGCATCACGGACTGGCGAACCGCGTCTCTGCCGACGCACCGCACCTGGACCGCGCTCGGTTTCCGACCGACTCACTTCCGACTCCACCGCCACGTGGACGAGCGAATCGCCTGGGCGGACGGCGGGGCCTGAGGATGGTTGGCGGCGCCGCCCCGGGAATTGCGGACGCGGCCGAGCAGCTGCGTCACTTCGGCTTTCTGCTGGTGAGCCCGCAGCCGGCCGGTGTCGGCGGATCCCGGCTGCTGATGGCGCTCCGCGATCGCCCGACGCTCGAGCACTTTGACCCAGAACTCATCCGCTACTGGCGGACCGGCGAGGACCGGCGCGGCCACCCAGCCGAGCTGACGCGCGACTCGCGGCTGCCGCTGCAAGCCCAGTTCTCGTGGGGCCTGATCGCGGTAGTCGACCGCTATGCCATCGAGAACGAGTTCGCCACCCTGGGAGGCGAACTGATCGCCGAGGCGACCGCGCCAGACACAACGGTGGCGGTCTTTTCGTCGCCGGGCCCGATCCTGCGCCTCGGCGGACACTCGCAGGACGTGGACCGGGTGGCGCCGGAGCTCGGTGCCTTCTTCGGTCGGATGATGGTGCCGATCGATTTCGAGCCTGGCGTGGAAGAGG
>JBDSIN010000140.1:0-2509 GCA_039917955.1 Candidatus Limnocylindria bacterium | reverse complement strand
CGTCGCACGGGCAGCGGCGACCCGGTCGCCGCACTGCCGGTGGAGCTCCAATGCCCGTTGCAGAAACGTCTCGCTCCGATCGTAGCGGGCCGCAGTTATGGCCGACGCGCCGGCGCGCTCCAGGATCTCGCCTTGCTCGGCGGGATCGGCGGCCACGGTCAGCGCCTGCTCGAGCAAGGCGACGGCCTGGTCGTGGGCTCCGAGGGATACCGCCCGATCGGCCGCCGCCTTGAGAGCGATTCGAGCCTGAGCGGCCAGGGCCTCGGCCTCGGGTCCTTCGGTGGCGTTGGCATGGGCCGCCAGGTAGTGGCCGGCGAGTGCGCCGGCCAGCTCGTCCGATCCGAGCTGCTCGAAGAAGCGGGCCGCGGCGAGGTGGCGGGCCTTGCGGTCGGGCTTGGCGAACGTGTGGTAAGCGACCTCCCGGATCAGCGCCTGGACGAAGGTGTACTGACCGCGCTCGGGCGAGCGCGGATCGACCTCGACGGTCAGCAGCTCGCGTCGCACCAGCCCCCGAAGACGAGGCTCGAGCTCCACGACATCCAGGCTCGAGACGGCAGACAGCGCTTCAAGGGTGAAGCTCTGCCCGAGGACAGCGGCATCCTGGACCAGCGTTCGGTCGCCCGGATCGAGGCCGTCGAGTCGCGAGGCGATGAGCGCCGTCAGGGTCTCGGGCACGGCCAGGGCCGTGAGGTCGCCGACGGGGACGTAGACGCCTGCCTCTTCCTTCAGGCGGCCCTCGCTGACGAGCATGCGGACCGTCTCGACCGCGTACAGTGGGATGCCGCCGGCACGCGACGCGATCGCCCGGCTGGCGGCCTCGGGGAGCCCTGGGACGAGCCCAGCGAGGAGTTCGCGCATGGCCGGCTCGGTAAGCGGCTCCAGAAAGATTGACACGAAGTGGCGTTTCGCAGCACCCCAGTCCGGACGCTTCTCGATCAGTTCGGGCCGGGCCAGGGTGACGAGGTAGATGGGGTGGCCCCTGCTCCATTCGAGCAGGTGGTCGATGAAATCGAGCGTGCCACTATCGGCCCAATGGAGGTCCTCGAAGACGAGCACCACGGCACCCGACACGCTGAGACGCTCGAAGAAGGTCCGCCACGCCGCGAACAGCTGCTCGGAGCCGATGCCTGACTCGACGCCGAGCAGCACGAGCAGTGCAGGCTCGATCCAGCGCCGCTCTTCCGGGTCAGCGACGTGCTCGGCCAGGATCTCTGCCACCTTCGCTCGGGTGGTCGCCTCGTCGTCCGTTTCCGCCAGGCCGCACCGTCCGCGCACCATCTCGCCCAGGGCCCAGAAGGTGATCCCCTCGCCGTAGGCGGGGCTCCGGCCGTTGTGCCACCACACGGTGTCGACGAGGCCGTCGATGTACTTGAGGAACTCCCAGGCGAGCCGGCTCTTGCCGATCCCGGCTGGACCAATGACCGAGACAAGTCGCGTGCGCTTCTCGCGCCCAGTAGCGTGGAACAGCTCCTTGAGGAGGCGAAACTCCTCGTCGCGGCCGACGAATGGGGCCTCGAGTCCCTCGCTGCGGTTGCGCCCGCCGACCTCGGCCACGATCCGCAGGGCGCGCCAGGCGGGGATTGGGCTGGTCTTGCCCTTGAGCGTCTGCTCGCCGGCTTCTTCAAAGGTAATCGCCTTGCTGGCCGCGCGCTGGGTCGCCTCTCCGACGAGGACCACGCCGGGCGGGGCGACCGACTGAAGCCGGGAGGCAGTGTTGACCAGGTCGCCGGCGACCATGCCCTGGTTCGTCGCGCCAAGCGTGACCGCCGCTTCCCCGGTCAGGACGCCGGCCCGCGCCTGGATCGTCGGGCCGAGGCTGTGGACCGCGTCGAGCAGCTCGAGAGCGGCCCGAACCGCTCGCTCCGCGTCGTCCTCGCGGGCGGTCGGTGTGCCCCAGACGGCCATGACCGCGTCACCGATGAATTTCTCGACCGTCCCGCCGTAGCGGGTCATCACATCGGCAGCGAGATCAAAGTAGCGCGTGAGCATGTCGCGCACGTCCTCCGCGTCGCGCCCCTCGGCAAAGGGGGTGAAGCCGACAAGATCGGCGAAGAGGACGCTGACCAGGCGACGTTCGGCGACGGGGGCCGAGGCTGAAGCAGCGGCTGGCTGGCGCGGCCCGCCAATCGGCGTTCCGCAAGTGCCGCAGAACTTCTCGGAGGGCTCGATGGAACTGCCGCATTTGGGACAGCCGGCGGCGAGGGACGACCCGCACTCGACGCAGAACTGGCGACCCGCCTTGTTCTCGGTTCCGCAGTTCGAGCAGATCACCAAGGCCGCTCCCACACCACGCTTGGAGCATGAGAGTAGCGGACTGAGGGCCATCCGGAGAAGGGAACCTTCGAGCTCGCTGCCTGGCTGGAGCGTTGTGGCGTCAGATCGGGTGGTCAGCGACGCGGCGCGAGTCGCCCACCGTCTCAGTTATGGTGTCGCTGTACGCACGAATCGGTGATGTGGCGTCCCCGGCAGGATTCGAACCTGCGACCCGCTGCTTAGAAGGCAGCCGCTC
>JBDSIN010000139.1:0-4876 GCA_039917955.1 Candidatus Limnocylindria bacterium | reverse complement strand
GGCTCGCCCGCGTGGAGGATGTCGGTCATCCGCTGACCTTGCAGGTTGACCCAGCCCGACAGATCCGCCTCCTCGAGGATGACCCGGATCGGCTCAAGACCTTCGATCGACGATTGCATGGTGGCCTCCTCCCAGTAGTGGCCACCGACCTTACCCCCGCGCCGGACACGTGCCATCCCACTCAATGGTCGTCCCATCCCGCTGGAGGGCGGTCCGATCGTACTGGGCAGACGCAGGTCCGCTTGAGAATCCCGGCCTCTGGCGAGGGAGCCGGGGAGTGGCGCGCCGGACAGGATTCGAACCTGCGACCTTCGGCTCCGGAGGCCGACGCTCTATCCACTGAGCTACCGGCGCGCGGCGGGATTGGCAGTCTAGCGCACGACTGGATCGGGTAAGCAGAAGGCCCCTCCGAAGAGGGGCCTTCCAGTGCTGCCGGATTCGCTAATCACAAGGGCATCTTTCACGAGCGGTTTCCCGCTCTACCCTTACCCAAACCTACCCATGGCCTTGCAATCAGTGGTGAATCGCTGTGCGAACAGCGCCGAAAGGATACCCGACGGGTCAGGAATTGGCAATGGTTTGGGGCTAAGAAACGTTCACGTTCGTGTGTGAAATTGGCTCAGGAGCCGGCTGAACCGATGGTTACCGATTGGATGACGACAGGGTCAAGCGGCACCCCCCGCTGTGGGTTATTCACGGCCACGGCGCCGATGGCATCGACCACGTCGGTCCCCTCGATCACCTTGCCGAAGATCGTGTACTCACGCGCCAGCGATCCGTTCAGGTCGGTCAGGTCGATGAAGAACTGGCTGCTATTGGAATCTGGCAGGGCGCTGTGGCCCATGGCGACCACGTACCGGTCGTAGTTGTAGCCATCGGCCACCGGCTCGATGACGAATGCGTACCCAGGGCCGCCCGTGCCCAGCCCCTCGAAGTCCGCTCGGTTCTCCTTCGTCTGCGGATCCCCGGCCTGGGCGACAAAGCCCGCGAGAACGCGGTGAAAGCTGATCCCGTCATAGAACCCGCAGCGGGCCAGCGCCACGAAGTTCGCGGTGGCGATGGGGGCGGCGTCCGGATACAGCTCGATGGTGAAGGTCCCCAGGCTGGTGACGACCACGGCTCGTTCGGCGCGGGCGATGACGTTGGGCGCCTCGGCTGCCGAAGGGGCAGCGGTCGGGCAGCTTGACGAGTTTGACGAGCTCGGTGCGGATGGTGACGACGAGGCGGAGGTGCAGGCGGAGAGGGCCAGGGCTGCGACGGAGAGCGCGACAAGGCCGAATGCGGCGCGGGGATGCGTGGTCAATGGAGCTCCTGGTCTACGGCAGAGAGTGGGCCAAGAAGGCTAGCACCCAGGCGCGGTACTCATCGGTGCAGGTTTCGATGAGCTGCGCATGCCCGGCGTCGTCGCAGATCTGCACCCGCGGCTGGGACCCACCTTCCTCGGCGGCCGCCTGCAGGTCGGCCGGCGCGCCACGACCCATCTTGTCGTCGCGGCCGCCGAACAGGAGGAGCACGGGTCGGTCTTTGTATCGCTCCATCGCCTGCACCGGGTCCACCGAGCTGATGTCCTCTCCGGTGCGCACCAGCCCGCCCATCAGGATCGACCACGCGGCGGGCAGGCTGAGCGGGTACCCCTGTCCTTCGAGGCGTGCCTGCATCGCATTGGCGATCGTGGCGTGGGTCGAGTCGAGGATAAGCGCGTCCACTCGCAGATCGCCGGCGGCGACGTTGACCGCCACGCTGCCTCCCATGGAAATGCCGAACACCGCCACGGCGGTCGGTGCCTTGGTCGCCTCCAGCCAGTCGAGGATAGCGCGCAGATCCTGGCGCTCCCGGACGCCGAGCGTGGTGGCCAGGTCGGCGCTCTGGCCGTGGTTTCGGAAGTCGAAGAGCACCACGTTGTAGTCGCGATGCAGGATCTCGGCCCACTCGAGCATCTCGCTCTTATTGCCCCCGTACCCGTGCGCCAGGACCACGGTCGCGCCGGTGCCCGGCGAGCCGACGACAGCCGGGATGTACCACCCCGCGATCCGCGTGCCGTCGCTTGCCGTCAGCGCGTCTCCGGCCGGCCCGCCCTGCTCGGGACAATCCATCCGGTCGGTGAAGGCGTCGAGCGCCGCATCGGTGGCGATGTCGTAGTTGATCGCCTCGTAGCGCCAGCCGAAGGCCGACGCGGGGGTGCGGCAATCCGTTGACGGATTCGGAGGCTCGACGACCTGCGCCGACCCGGCGTAGCCGGCATAGCCGAGGTACGCGATCAGGAGGATCATGATCCCCACCAGGACGAGCGAGACCCACCGCGAAATGGCAGCGCGGCGTGCGGTGCGCGGATTCTCTGGCAGCTCGAACGGCACGACTCCGAGTATACGGTGGTGCCTCGGGCGACACTCCCCTACAATCCGGGCCCGTGACCAGCCCGAAAGTCGCCCGTCCCGCTTCCCAGCCGCGCCCGGTCCCGGCGCGCCACCGGTCGCATTCGGTTGCCCCGGAGCACCTCGGCGAGTCCGGCGGCGCCGCAATGCTGATCGTTGGCATCGGGGGGCTCGCCCTGTTCATCGCCGCGATCGCCGTGGTCGTCTCCGGCCTCGGGTTGGCCGGTCGCTACGCCGCCGTGGAGCCACCGCCAAATCTCGACCAGCTCGGCACCCCGCAGATCATCGGCGGCCTTGCACTGGTCCTGCTGAGCGTGGGGCTGATCGTCGGCGCCGGTGCCCTGCTGAGCGGAGTCCGGGGCAGCCGCACGGCGGTCGCCGGGCTATCCGCGCTGACCGCGATCCTCGCCGCGGTGGGCTTCGCGATGCTGTTTGGCCAGACGCGCCGCGACATCGTCCTGCTGAGCGCACTGGGCGTGACTGCCCTGGTCTTTGCGGGCTCGGCGGCGGTCCTGGCGCGCCTGCGGCGCTAGCTCCCCGAACGCGCGATCGAGCGCGGTCTGTCGTGCCGGTGATCGTCTTCGCGGCGGCGGGCGCGTTCCTATGTGTCGCTGGCGCGGGCGCGACGGTGTTTGGCCTCTTCTTCCCACACCTGATCGCGGACCGGCTGCCGGCCGAAGTGCTGCTCGACGCGGCCGCCGTTGGTGGCGCGGCGGTGGCACTCGGCGTGGCGTTCGCGGTACTCGGCCTGGCACACCTGGCGACGGCCGTGGCCCTGTGGCGCAAGGCCCGTGTCGCCGAGACGCTCGGCGTGGTGCTTGGCGCCAGCATGGCCGTGCTCGCCTTCGGTCTGGCGGTAGCGCTGCTGGTCAGCGTCGTGGCGGCGAGCGCTCCGACCATCGTCCTTCTTCCACCGGCGGTGGTCCTTGGGGTCGCCGCCTGGGCCTACGGCGCGGCGACGGTGGTCATTCTCCGCGGCCGAACCGGCTCGATCTGAAGGGTTCCGGGCTGGCCCCTGCTATACTCCGCCACCGTCGCTCCCGCGGGCCCGTGGTGTAGCGGCCCAACATGCCAGCCTGTCACGCTGGAGATCGCCGGTTCGAATCCGGTCGGGCCCGCCATTCAGCGTCCACCGCCTCGGGGAGCGCAAGTGCTAGCCCGTGACGTTCAGCAGCTGCGGTAAGCCTGGCCTCCACGAACGTCGTGCCGACCACGATGAAGCGTTCATAGACCGCCGCTATCATCCGTGCCCACCACTCCGCGCTCAGGTTCGCTCAGGTCGCCTGACATCGCCAATTTATCGAGTTTGCGCAGGCTCCCAGCGATGTCCGTCAGGTAGTGAGCGACGTCTGCCGCATCCACTGCGGGCGTCGGGGCGGGTGCCTCTGGCTCAGGGCGCAGGACGGCGATCGCCGATAGGAACGCGGGCTCGTCCAAGCGCCCAGCAGCGTAATCCAGCGCCAGCTCGCGGCGCTGGCGCTCGTGGCGCTGGCGGAGCAGAAGGTTATCGGGTACAGACGGCTGGGACAGGGCGGCTGCGATGCGTGCGATCGTGGCGCTAGACACGTCGAGACCGCGAAGCTGTGCCTGGATCGGCTGCTCCACACCCGCGACTGGTGACGCGGAGGCCCTTCCCAGCGTGGGCAGGGATCGGGGTGGTAGCGCTGGCGATGGCCGCGGCTGGTGCCATCCGCCCGGAGATGGCGGCCACAGACACAGTACAACAGGCCGCGGAGCGGATCGGGTAGGCCCGGACCGCTTGGGGCCGCCCCCGCGCGTCTTGGCCTCCCGCACTTGGGAGACGCGCTCCCACAGCTCGTCCGACACGGGTGGCGTGTTGCGCCACGCGTCGCAACCTCCACGAGCATCTCCGCCGCATCGGTCCTAAAGAACCGGCCCGCGAACAAGACCTGCCCTCCGGCCCAGAGCTGGCGGATCAGATCCGCCGCCTCGCCCAGCATCGCGGTGCGGACGGAGGCCGGCGGAAACGGCAGGCCGTTCCGCCGATGCTCGGTCTCCACCCACCCGGCGCCGAGCCCCACCTCGAGCCGGCCGCCGCTCATCCAGTCCACCGTGGTCGCCATTCGCGCAACCAGCGCCGGGTGTCGGAAGGTGATCGGCGAGACGAGGATGCGGAGGCGCAGCGTCGTGGTCTCCCGCGCGAGCCCGGCGACCGTCGTCCATGCCTCAGTCGCATCACGCTCCGGCCCATCGCCGAAGCTCGCGAGGTGATCCGCCCGGTGGAGCGCCTCGAATCCGCTTGCCTCGACCACCTGCGCGAGGCCGGCGAGCTGCTCGTAGGTCATGCCGCGCTGCGGCTCCACCATGACCGCGTATCGCATCGTTACGCCTCCCGGAGATGGGGTGCGGTGATGCGGGGAAGCTGCAGAATGATCGGCAGCGCGGCCGCGCCCACAGCGATCCCGGCGATCAGGCCGAGCTCGAGGCCGATTGCATCGCCGAGCGCCCCGACCGAGACCATTCCGGCGATTGCCCCCGCGGTC
>JBDSIN010000138.1:0-3113 GCA_039917955.1 Candidatus Limnocylindria bacterium | reverse complement strand
GCCAGCGACCGATGCAAGGGCTGTGAGCTGTGCGTGGCAGCCTGCCCGTACCACCTTCTGGCGCTCGACCGCGACGTGGTGAACGCCCTCGGCTACCACCCGATCGAGCTCCACGACGCCCCGAGTTGCACGAGCTGCGCGTTCTGCGCACGGGTCTGCCCCGATGCCGTCTTCACCGTCTACGCACCACCGAAGCGGGAGGCCACCCGATGACCGTCACCGTGGAGGGAACCGTGACTGCCAAGGATGCGTCGCCGTCGAAGCGGTCGCGCATCCTGATGAAGGGCAACGAGGCGATCGCCGAGGCCGCCATCCAGGCCGGCTGCGATGCCTATTTCGGCTACCCGATCACCCCGCAGGCTGAGCTGCTGGAGTGGATGGCGCGGCGCATGCCGGAGCTCGGCCGGGTCTTTGTGCAGGCCGAGAGCGAACTCGGCGCCATCAACATGGGCCTCGGCGCAGCGGCGACCGGGGCGCGAGTGCTCGTCAGCTCGTCGAGCCCCGGGTTCAGCCTCATGGCCGAGGCGATGAGCTACATGGCCGGCTCCGAGACGCCCATCGTGGTGGTGAATGTCATGCGCGGCGGACCAGGCCTGGGAAGCATCGGTCCGAGCCAGAGCGACTACTTCCAGGCGGTGAAGGGACACGGCCATGGCGACTACAAGGTCCCGGTCCTGGCACCCGCGTCGATCGGCGAGGCGGTGGAATTGGTGGCGACCGCCTTCGAACTCGCCGAGCGATATCGGACGCCGGTGATCTTGCTCGCCGACGGAATCCTCGGTCAGGCGATGGAGCCGATCGAGCCGCAATTCCGCCATCCGCCGCGGCAGGTGTTTGACTGGGCCCTCACCGGGGCCGATGGCCGGCCGCCCCGGGTCCTGCGCTCCCTCCACCTGCAGCCGGAGCGCCTCGAGGAGCACAACAACGCGCTGCAGGCCAAGTTCCGCGAGATCGCGCACACCGAGGTCCGCTGGGCCGGAGAGCAACTCGACGACGCCGACCTGGCAGTGGTCGCCTACGGGACGGCGGCACGGATTGCCCATTCGGCGGTGCGGAAGGCGCGACACGAGGGGATGCGCGTCGGGCTCTTCCGCCCGATCACGCTGTGGCCCTTCCCGGAGGCGCAGCTGCGTGAGCTCGCATCGCGACCGACGGCCATGCTTGTCGTGGAGCTGTCGGCGGGACAGATGGTCGAGGATGTCCGGCTCGCCGTCGAGGGACGGTGCCCGGTCGCCTTCCATGGCAGGACCGGGGGGATGCTGCCGACACCGGACGAGGTGCTCGCCGAACTGCGGCGGCTCGCCGCGACGGTTCGCGCCGGCGGTGCCGGATGACCGCTGCCGTCGCTCCTCCGCGGGTCATCGCCAGCCGCCCGGAGCTGCTCACCGATCGCTCGACGCACTACTGCCCCGGCTGCGGGCACGGCATCATCCACCGCCTGCTCGCCGAGGTGCTCGAGGAGCTCGAGCTGGCGCCGCGCACCATCGCCGTGGCCCCGGTCGGCTGCGCCGTCTTCGCCTACGACTACTTGCAGCTTGACTGGGTCGAGGCGCCGCACGGACGCGCGCCGGCGGTGGCGACCGGGATCCGCCGGGTGCGCCCCGATAGTTTCGTGCTCACCTACCAGGGCGACGGCGACCTGGCTGCGATCGGGACCGCCGAGATCATCCACGCGGCCGGGCGCGGCGAGCTGATCACCGCCATCTTCGTCAACAACGGGATCTACGGCATGACCGGTGGCCAGATGGCCCCGACCACCCTGCTCGGCCAGCGCACCACCTCCACCCCGACCGGGCGTGAAGCGGGGCTTGCCGGCTTCCCGATCCCGATGACCGAGATGCTCGCCATCCTGCCCGGCGTGGTCTACGCCGCCCGGGGCTCGGTCAGCGATCCGCCACATATCGGCAAAACCAAGGCGATGATCAAGCGCGCCTGCAAGGCCCAGGTGGACGGCGCCGGCTTCGCGATCGTGGAGATCCTGTCCAACTGCCCGGTCGGGTGGGGAATGACCGCACCCGAATCGATGGAGCATCTGTCGGAGGTCGAGAAGGTGTACCCGCTGGGCGTCCTGGTCGACCGCTCCGCAACGCCCCGACAGCCGTCTCCCCCCGGGGGCAGCTGAGATGGAGCGCTCAGTGGTCTTCGCAGGGTTCGGCGGGCAGGGGCTCCTGTTCGCGGGGCAGATCCTTGCGCGCGCAGCAATCACCGATGGGCTCGAGGCGTTCTGGATCCCCTCGTACGGGCCGGAGATGCGCGGCGGGACGGCGTCCTGCACCGTGATCGTCGCCGACGAGGAGATCGGTTCGCCGGTCGTTGATCGCTACGACGCGGCCGTCGTGATGAATCCCCCGTCGCTGGCCAAGTTCGGACCGCGGGTGGCGGACGGCGGGCTGTTGGTGGCCAACGCGTCGCTGCTGGGCGACACCAGCGCACAGCGGCCCGAGATCGACGAACTGCGGGTCTCCTGCACGGAGTTGGCGGCGAGCGCTGGCGACGACAAGCTGGTGAGCGTGGTGGCGCTGGGCGCCCTGGTCGGGCGACTCGGCTGGGTCACCCGCGATGCGGTGATCGAGGCCATCCGCGAGGTGGTCGGCGCCAAGCGTCCAGAGATCGTGGAGGCCGATCTGCAGGCCTTCGAAGCCGGCTTCCGCGCAGGCGTCGCCCCGGTGGCTGCCTAAGCGCGCCCCAGCAGGTCGCTCCCGAGGGCGGCCATCCAAGCGCACAGGGCCAGCGTGAGCACGGCGCTGACGATGCCGGTCGCCACGCCGGGGAGAGCGAGGCTGACCGCGGTGGTCAGCGCGCTCATCACGAGCACGCCGGCGAGCAGGAATCCGACCATTATCGACGGAACGCCAAACGTCCAGGCGGTCCAGATCGTCGCCAGCGCCCAGAGCAGGAACGGCGCGATACCGATCCCCCCGGTCAGGAACGACGTGGTGAGCGGGATCGCGCCGACCACCAGCAGGAGCTGGCCGACCGCGACCACCAGCAGCCCGGCAATCGCCAACCAGCTCAGGATGCTGAACCACCAGCCGGCCTGGTCTCCGGCGAGCAGCAGGATGCCGAGCACCGGCAGGATGAGCAGCAGGGTGGTCAGCGACACGAAGACGTCG
>JBDSIN010000137.1:0-2832 GCA_039917955.1 Candidatus Limnocylindria bacterium | reverse complement strand
GGCGACTCGCCCCTTCCCCGACGGAGTCTTACGAGGACGACCAGGCGGCCGCCGTCGCGGTCTGGAACTCGGTGAGGATCGGTCCCATCTCCTCGCCTCGCAGCGCGGACTGCAGGACCGCGCCGAGGTCGGTGCCGGGCAGCAGGTCGGATCCGTCGAAGCGGACTGCCGTGGCGGTCGTAACCTGCGTTGCCTCGTTCTGGATGAGGATCGTCGGGTAGACGCTCGTATCCACGGCCTTGATCGGCGAGATGATCGTCCCGCCCGCGGCCCAGACCTGACCGGCCTCGGCGGTCGTCAGGTACTCCATGAAGGCAGCGACATCCTGGTCCTTGACCAGCGCCGCCATCACGTCGCCACCGTAGGTGACAAGCCCGGCGCCCTTGCCGTCGATGGTCGGGAAGTCGAACCAGTTGATGGCCGTGCCTTCCTTGCCCTTCAGGGCCGGGTTGACGTCCGCGCCGGTGGCAATGCCGCCCACGAATCCACCCTCGTAGAACAGCTCGGCCGACGGGCTCGTGCCGAAGACCTTGGTTATGCCGTCGACGAATAGGGTGGCGAGAGCGCCATCAACTCCGCCGTCCATGTTGCCGGCGGTGTAGAGCTCCAGCATCTTGTCGATGGCGGCCTGCACCGATGGATCGGTCCAGTCGCCGTCCGGGCTGAAGAGCTTGTCATAGGCCTCTGGCCCGTTCAACTTGAGGTAGATGACCTCGAAGATGTCGGTCAGGTTCCAGCTATCGCCTGCGGCCACCGACCACGGCGTCGCTCCGGCGGCCTTGATGTCGCTGGTCAGCGACAGGAGGTCGTCCCAGGTCGCGGGGGGTGCGCTGACGCCCAGTGCCGTAAATCGCTCGGGGCTGTACCAGATCGTGGTCTTCGAGTTCAGCTTGACCATGACCCCGTACAGTTCGTCGTCGACAACGCCCACGTCAAGGATGCCGGGTGCGTAGTTGTCCGCGATTGACGACTGCTCAATGCCGAGATCCGCCATCGAGATGAGTGACCCATCGCGGGCCAGGCTGCGCAGGGTTCCGATGCCCGGGATGATCGCCACGTCCGGCGGATTGCCGCCCGTGATGCGAGTCCGCAGCACCGTTGCGTAGTCGGTCCGGTTGGCCTCGTAGGTGGCCTCGATGCCGGTCTTTTCGGTGAACGCCGTGAGCACGGCCTGGAAAGCCGTCTCTTCTGCCCCGCCCCACAGCGAGGTGACGACGATCTTTCCATCGCCGGCGGGGACGTCGCCACCACCACCGCTGGGGCTCGCCGTCGAGCACGCGCCGAGCACGAGCGCCGCGATCAGCGCTGGTGCGATTAGACGAAACTTCCGCATGGGTTCCTCCTATTACCGCCGGCGCTACCCGACGAGTGCCTGCTCCGTCTTCGAGTCGAAGACGCGCAGTTTGTCGAGTGGGACTCCCAACTCGATCTGGTCGCCAGCCCGAACCTTGCGGTCGGACGGGATGAGGGCCACGGTCTCCTTGCCCTCAGCTTGGGGATGGATCAGCTCCTCGTTGCCCAGGTACTCCACCAGGTCGACGCCTGCGGGAATCCGCACGGCGTCCACGTGATCGTTGACGATATCGAGGTGCTCCGGCCGGAAGCCGATCAGCACCAAGAACTCGCCATCGGCAATCTGCAGACTGAGATCGTTGACCACGATCACATCGGCACCGAAACGCTTGACGGCGGGGTCGTGGTGACTGTGGCTATCTTGCGCCCTCTGAGAGGCGGGTCGACCGCAACACGGGCCTGATTGGCGCCAGCGGTTCCGCTCCGTTAGGCTGCCCATGATAGCCAGCCAGCCAGCACGGGGCAATCTTTGGCTGGGACCGATCCCGCTCAGCGATCGACCGGGGGAGTCTCCAGTCCCCACAGGTCGCCGACCGTGAAGCCGTCGGGGAACGGGTCTGCCGGATCCACCTCGAACCGGGTTCGGCCGGTGATCCAGGCGCTCCCGGTGAGCTGCGGCACAACCGCCCGGTACGGCCCCACGGTCGTCTCGCGCAGCAGGCGACCGGTCCACGCCGTGCCCATGATCCCCTCGTGGACGTAGTCCTGGCCGATCGCCAGCTTGCCGCGGGCATGCAGCACGGCCATCCGCGCGCACGTGCCGGTACCGCACGGGGACCGGTCCAGCACGCCGGTGAACGACTCGGGGCGTGACCAGTCGAGCGTGCCGGACGAGACCACCACGGCGTTCTTGCCGTGGGCACCGGGCAGCGTGGGCGGAGCCGTGAGCTCGATGATGCTGATGCCGGCGATCTCCGGGTGATCGGGGTGCGCCACCGGAATCTGCTCGCGGGCCGCGGCCTTGACCATCTCGCCCAGCCGCACGATGTCGCGTCCCTCGTCGGGCGTGAGGCGCAGGCCAAGGGCGGATGCCTCGACGATGGCATAGAACATCCCACCCCAGGCCACATCCACCTTTACCCGACCGATCCCCGGTACCTCGACCGGCGCGTTCAGCTCGATCGCGAAGGCGGGCACGTTCTCGAAGGTGATGGAAGTGGCCTTGCCGTCGCGCACCTCGGCGCGCACCCGGATGAGTCCCGCGGGCGCCTCCAGCGTCAGCTGGGTGATCGGCTCGGTGACCGGGACCAGCCCCTCCGCGATGAGCACGGTCGCGGTGCAGATCGTGTTGGAGCCGCTCATGGCCGGGTATTCGGCCTGCTCCATGATCACGAAGCCGGCATCGGCCTGCAGGTCGGTGGGCGGCAGGATCAGGTTGGCGCAGAGTGCGGGGTAGCCGCGCGGCTCGCGCAGCATCAACCGACGCAGCCGATCCCCGTGCTCGGCCAGGTGATTGCGCTTCTCGAGCATGGTCGCGCC
>JBDSIN010000136.1:0-3705 GCA_039917955.1 Candidatus Limnocylindria bacterium | reverse complement strand
AGCACCTCGTGGACCAGGCCGATCTGGAGCGCACGCTCAGAGCCGAAGCGCTCTCCGGTGGGGAACAGCGCCCGAGCATTGCCCTCGCCGATGCGCGGCAGGACGAAGGGGCTGATCACCGCGGGGACCAGCCCGAGCTTGGTCTCGGTGAATCCGAAGGTCGTGTCCGCGGTTGCGAGCGTGACATCCGCCACACAGCAGAGCGCCATCCCGCCGCCGAGCGCCGCCCCGTGGACCCGCGCGATCACCGGCACCGGGCACTCGTCGATCGCGGCAAGCATCTCCTGCAGGCGGGCCGCATCGGCCTCGTTCTCCTCCATCGTCAGGCGCATCGCGGCGCGCTGCCAGGCGATATCGGCTCCCGCGGAGAATGCCTTTCCCTCGCCGTCGAGTACCACAGCCCGCAGCTCTGCCGGCGGCTCCTCGCTCAGCCTCTCAAACGCCTCCTGGAGCGCGCCGATCAGCTCGGCATTGAAGGCGTTGCGCACCTCCGGCCGGGTCATCGTCACCCGCGCCACCGCCCCGTGGCGCTCGACGCGTATCACGTCGCTCATTGTCGGCCCTTCCGGTAGAACGGCTTCGCCACCGCGCGGACCGATGCCAGCAGCGGCTCCTCCAGCCAGACCACCTCGGTCCCGTCCGGCACGTCCACGGTGGCGGACGCGCCGTCGTCGCCCAGGAGGCCGAGCATCAGGCGGCGCTGTCCATCGGTCTCTGACTCGACCAGCCAGGCGGCCTCCACCTCGGTGGCGCGCAGCGCGTCCCGGAGCGGCGCCTCGAGCACGAGCCCCTCGCGGCCCGCCAGGCGGAGGCGGATCGAACGTCGCTCGGTCGCCGGTGCCAGCGGCTCACCGGTGCCGGGGAGGAGACCCGAGGCGAGTGCCCCGAGTTCATCGGTCTCGAATCGGTAGGGGATCGGCCCCGCCGGATCCATGATCGACGGAACACCGGCCGCTGCCATGTTGGCGATGGCGATGCGCGCCGGGAGCGGGAGCGAGGCGGTGCCGCGTGGCGCCCAGGCGGAAAGTGCCGCCACCGATGCGAAGCAGACGCTCGTCGGCTTTCCCTCGACATCGACGGCGAGCATGACGCTCACCTCCACCTCGTCGTGATCGTTGACCGCCGCAGCGAGCGCCGCCTTGGCCTCCTCGCCGTGATCGGGCGGGACGGGGAGCAGGAGGGTGCCATCCATCAGCGTGCGATAGAAGGCATCGAGCGTCCCCCGTCCGGCGTCGCCGCGCTGCTCCGCGTCCCGCGCGGCCAGCATCGCCTCGAAGATGGCGGCCGAACTCTCCTCGAGCGTGCCCGACGGGGTCGAGCGGTCGTGCGAACCGGGAGCGGGGCGTTCGAGGACCATGGGTCGGAGCCTACCACCGGGGCTGACGGTAGGATGCCCGCATGCCAACCGGCATCGACCACGTGGTCATCGCCGTCGCCGATCCCGACGCGGCCGCCGCCGAACTGACCGAGCGGGTCGGGCTGGCGTTCACCGGCGGCGGGCGGCATCCGGGCCTCGGCACCTTCAATCGCCTCGCCTTCCTGGGCGACGCGTACCTGGAGCTGATCGGGGTCGAGGATGCGGCGGCGGCCCAGGGATGGTCGGTCGGGCGTGCCGCGGTGCGTTCCCTGGAGCGTGGTGGGGGATTCGTCACGTACGCACTCGCCGACGACGGGATCCGTGGAACCGTCGCCCGGCTCCAGGCCAACGGCAGCAGCATCGGTCCCGTGGTCCACGGCAGCCGCCAGGGGTCGGATGGCGAGGCGGTGGAGTGGTGGACAGCGACGCCCCCCGAGCTCGGTCCTGAGCTACCGCCGTTCCTGATCAAGCACGCGGCGTGGGGGGTGGAGTGGGGGACCGAGGCGATGGACGAACGGCGTGCGTTCGTCCATCCGCTCGGCACGCCGGCAAGCTTGATCGGACTCGAGCTCGAGGTCCGTGATCCGGTCGCGTTGGCAGCGTCGTGGGTAGTAGAGGCCGGAATGATGTTTGCGTGGTTCGGCGCGACCCTCGTGGCGACGATCGGCAGGCACGTCATACGGTTGGTGGCAGCGGGTAACGGCTTGGAGCAGCCGACGGCGTGGATCGCTGCATCCGTCGATCGACCCCGCGCCACGACGACGCTGGGGCTCCGGTTCATCGTTCGGCCCTAGCCTTCCCCAGCCCGCCGCGCTCCCGTAGAGTGCCGAGGTGAACGAATCCCGGTCGTTCGAGCGGCGCATTGTCACGGTCCTGTTCGCCGATCTGGTCGGCTTCACCACGATCTCCGAAAGCCTTGATGCGGAGGATGTGGCCACCATCCAGGATGCCTACTTCGACTGCGTGCGCGGGGTCCTGCAACGCCATGGCGGCCAGCTTGAGAAGTTCATCGGCGACGCGGCGATGGCGGTGTTCGGCCTCCCGCGTGGCCGCGACGACGACGCCGAGCGGGCGGTTGCCGCCGGCCTTGCGCTGATCGGAGCGGTCGAGCAGCTCTCAGCGCAACTCGGACTCGAGGCGGAGACACTTCGGGTGCGGATCGGAATCAACACCGGCGAGGTCTTCTCGGCCGAATCGGGTCCCGACCTCGGACGCGTGACCGGCGACATTGTGAACGTCGCCGCCAGGCTGCAGGCTGCGGCGCAGCCATCGCAAGTCCTCGTCGGCGACCTCACTGCATTCAGCGTGGCCGCCAGCGTGGAGCTCGAAGCGACCCAGAACCTGCTGCTCAAGGGCAAGGCCGAGCCGGTGCGCGCTGCAGTCGCGATCCGCCTGCTGCCGCGACCCGAGCGCAGCCGTGCGATGGGTTCGCTGCGTTCCCCTCTTATCGGCCGCGACCACGATTTCGGGCAGCTGATGGACGCCATCAGCGCGGCGGACCGGCCGACTCGCTGGCTGATCGTCGCGCCGCCCGGGGTCGGCAAGAGCCGGCTGCTGGCTGAGGTGGCCGACGACTGCGCGCGCGCCGGCATTCCGGTGTGGCGTGCGGACGTTCGGCTCGGCGGCGCATCGGCATTCGAGCCGGTCGCCCAGTTGCTTCTGGCGGCACTCGGCCGGGTCGGCTCCGCCCCGGAATCCGAGATGGCGGACGGGCTTCGCGACCGGCTGCGAGCTGCCGGTCTCTCCGACGCCCGAGCCGAGGTGCTGATCGAGGAATCGCTCGCGCTGCTCCGTCCGGCGGAGTCCGCGGACGCGGGGAACGCCGCGCGACAGCCTAGCGCAGACCGTGATGAGCGCTTCGCGGCATGGCTGGAAACGCTTCGAGCGCTCGAGGCGAGTGGCTCCGCACGTCCGACCGTGTGGTTGATCGAGGATCTCCACTGGGCGGAGCCAGACCTGCTCGCCTTCCTTGAGGTCGCGGTGACCGGCGTGGCATCGCGCGCGATCCTGTGCACGGCCCGGCCGGCACTGGTCGAGCGCGCGCCCGAGTGGTGTGCCGAACAACCCGACCGGTTGATCCGCCGCCTGGACCTGGAGCCGCTCCCACCGGTCGACGCCGGCACCCTCGTTCAACGGCTCGTGGGTGATGCCCTGACCCCCGGAATTGTCGAACGGATCGTTGACCGGTCCGACGGCAACGCCCTCTTCATCGAGGAACTGCTGCGATCGTGGATCAGCGTCGGCATGCTCGTGCCGGCCGGCGACGACGGCTGGCGCTTGAGCGGTCCGCCAGATGAACTGTCGCTGCCCTCGACGGTCCAGGCCATCTACGCGGCACAGCTCGACGA
>JBDSIN010000135.1:0-5257 GCA_039917955.1 Candidatus Limnocylindria bacterium | reverse complement strand
GCGAGGAGTCGCTCTTCGAGGGGCTCCACTAGCCCCGCTGGCCGCCCGGTCAGGCGCGATCACCATGTAGTCATCCCGTGGCTACAACGGCCAAGATCACCCGCAAACCGCCCTCTGCATGGCCGTTTGGTCACGCCATGACCACGGAGGCCAGGAATCGGCCTCTCCTTGGCCGTTGTAGCCATCGGATGACGATGGCAGTCAGGTCACGAGCCACGTCACGCGCCACACCACGCACGGCACGAGTCCTCACGGCGCGCTAGATGACGACAATTCCGTTCCCGCCCGGATCGCGTCCCGAGCGCAGCGCCGCCAGGATCGTCCGGGTGGCGAGGGGGAACGCTTCCCGAAGGACCGGTCCAGCCTCCGCGACCGCACGACGGTTGGCGTGCGACCCGGCAACGACAAGAATGATCCGCTGTATCCCCGAGTCGCGTTGCTTGCGCAGCAGTGGCCGGATCTGTGCCTGAGCGTCTCGGAGCCGGCTGATGAATTCGTGGGCGATGCGAATCGCTGGCCGGGAAAGAACGAGGTCGAGGGCCCGCAGATCGGGCGGTGGTCCGACCGGCACTTCGAGTGCGATCGCCCAGCCGCCGGGCGCCACGATCTCGCGATATCGGTTCATCATCTGGAGCTGGCGCGCGTCGCGGAGCCGTCCGGAACCGGGGTACAACTGAAGGCTCAGGCGCAGACCGACCGCAGCGGCGTGCGCCGCGAGATCCTCGACGGTGACGCGCCGCGCGGCGTTGCGCTCGACCCGCCCGATGGCCGATGGCGACCTCCGCAGTGCTCGGCCGATATCCGCATGCCGAAGCCCCGCGGCGACCCGTGCTTCACGAAGGTCGGCGCCTTGCTCGGCCACCAATCGGCGAGCGACGAGCCGCGCCTCATCCACGCGGGTCAGACGGTTTGCCACGGACCGATCATCCGGCCCGCGGCCTTACGGCCCGGTTATCCCCGACTTTGCCCTCACCCCGTGGTCACCCCGTGGCTACAACGGCCAAGATCGCCCGCCGGCCGCCCGCCGGCCGCCCTCTGCATGGCCGTTTGGTCAGGCCATGACCGCGGAGGCCAGGTATCGGCCCTTCCTTGGCCGTTGTAGCCATCGCGTGCCTACGCCGCCTGCGCAACGGCTGTCAGGCGGCTGTCAGGCGGCCGGCCTGGCCGCGGGCTGCGGCGCACGGCGAGCCTACGCGCGCTCGAGCACGACCAGCGGGATCGTCCGATCCGCCCACGCAAGGTACGCCTCGTACCCCGGATAGGCGGCGTTCACCAGCTCCCAGAGGCGCGCGTACTCGTCGCCGGCGGCCTCGCGGGCAAGCACCGGACGGCGCTCCCGCCGCACCTGTGCCACCGCCGCGGGATCCGAGCGCAGGTTGAGCACCCACGCAGGCATGCGGTGGCTGCCGCCGTTCGAGCCGACCACCACCAGGCGGTCGCCATCGGGATACGCCCACAGCGCAGCGGTCCGAGCGCGGCCACTCCGGCGTCCAGTTGTGGTCAACAGGACGGTGAGATTGCCAAGCGATCGGCCGAGCAGCCACGCGCCGCCGGTCCATCGGTACAGCGGCGGGTGCAGCCACCGTGAAATCGGGTTCACCCCGGCCACCCCGACGACCCGGTACCAGAGGCGCTGAAGGCGGTCGCGCATGTCGCGCAGCGTAGCGCGGAACTTCCCATGGCGGTCCGTGTTCGCTTAAGGTGTCTCTCCCATGGACCCTGCCCCGGTCGCCTGCTCCGCCTGCGGCACGCCGAACGAGCCTGGCGCAAGGTTCTGCAACGCGTGCGGCCAGTCGATGAGCACCACGTGCCCTGCTTGTGGCACGGCCAACGTGGCGGGTGCCAGGTTCTGCAATCAGTGCGGCACCCCCTTCGCGACCGATGCCGCCGCAGCGCGACTGGGTCCCACGCCGGCAGCCTCGTCGGCGACGGCCGAGCGGCGTCTCGTATCGGTGCTCTTCGCCGACCTGGTCGGCTTCACCACCCTCTCCGAGGAGCGCGATGCCGAGGAGACGCGCGAGCTGCTGACCCGCTATTTCGACCTCGCGCGCGGCATCATCGAGCGGCACGGCGGGACGGTCGAGAAGTTCATCGGTGACGCGGTGATGGCCGTCTGGGGAGCGCCCACCGCCCACGAGGACGACGCCGAGCGCGCCGTGCGCGCTGCCATGGAGCTGGTGGGCGCCGTGCCGGCCATCGGCGAGGGCGACGACGAGCCGCGAATGAAGGCGCGGGCCGGCGTGCTCACGGGGGAAGCGGCGGTCACGATCGGAGCAACGAACCAGGGGATGGTGGCCGGCGACCTGGTCAACACCGCCAGCCGGCTGCAATCGGCCGCCGCACCGGGCACGGTGCTCGTCGGCGAGGCGACCTATCGAGCGGCCTCGAACGCCATCGCGTTCGAGCCGGCCGGCGAACAGGCGATGAAAGGCAAGGTGGCCCCTGTCCCGGCCTGGCGCGCCATTGCCGTGGTCGCGCGTCGCGGCGGATCGGGTCGAACGGCAACCCTGGAGCCGCCGTTCGTGGGGCGCGACGAGGAGCTTCGCCTGCTCAAGGACCTCCTCGACACCACGCAACGCGAGGGAAAGTCACGGCTGGCGACGATTGTCGGCCAGGCGAGGATCGGCAAGAGCCGACTCACCTGGGAGTTCGAGAAGTACCTCGACGGCGTGGTCGACACCGTGTACTGGCTGGAGGGTCGCTCGCCATCGTATGGCGAGGGGATCAGCTACTGGGCGCTGGTCGAGATGGTCCGCCGCCGGGCCGGCATCGCCGAGACCGATGACGGTGCCACGGCCCGCGCAAAGCTGATGGCCACCCTGGACGAATTCATCACCGATCCGGCAGAGCGGCGCTGGATCGAGCCGCGCATCGCGGCGGTCGCCCCGGCGGTGCTGGTCTTCACCGATCTGCAATGGGCCGACCAGGGGATGCTCGACTTCATCGAGGACCTGCTGCGCTGGGCCCGCACTGCGCCGATCCTGGTGGTTGCCCAGGCGCGCCCCGAGCTGCTCGAGCGGCGCCCCGACTTCGGAAGCGCGGTGCGCAGCGCGACGCGCGTCACCCTGGAGCCGCTCTCGGACACGGACATGCGAGCGCTGCTGGAGGGACTCGTCCCCGGCCTGCCGGCCGCCGCGCTGCGGCAGATCGTGGAGCGGGCCGAGGGGATCCCGCTGTACGCGGTGGAGACCGTGCGCATGCTCCTCGACCGCGAGCTGCTGGTCGCCGAGGATGGCCGATATCGCCTGACAGGGGAGCTCCCGACGCTCGGGGTGGCCGACACGCTGCACGCCCTCATCGCCAGCCGCCTGGACGCAAACCTGCCGGAGGATCGCGCTCTGCTGCAGGACGCATCGGTCCTTGGCCAGAGTTTCACGGTCGAAGCACTGACCGCCGTGGGAGGCGTGGACCCCTCCCTCTTGGCCGATCGACTGGAGCGGCTCGTCGCCCGCCAGCTGCTGACCGTGGATGCCGACCCACGGTCACCGGAGCGCGGGCAATACCAGTTCGTGCAGGCGGTCGTGCGCGAGGTCGCCTACGCCTCGCTGGCAAAGGCCGATCGCCGTGCAAGACACCTCGCCGCGGCTCGCTACCTGGAGGGGCTCGGGGACGAAGAGGCGGTCGGCGTGCTTGCCAGCCACTACCTGTGGGCCCACCAGGCCTCACGGCCGGGAGCGGAGGCCGATGCCCTGGCCGCGCAGGCGCGGATCGCGCTGCATGCCGCGGCCGAGCGTGCGGCAGCACTCCATTCCAATCGCCAGGCGGTTGGCTACCTCGAGCAGGCACTGACCGTGACCTCCGAGTCGGCGGACCAGGCGGCCCTGCACCTGCGCGCCAGCGAGTTGGGTGAGGCGTTCGACCTCGATACGGCGGTGCGGCATGCCGAGGCGGCCCGTGCGCTGTATCGCTCGCTCGCCGATGCGCACGGCGCGCTGCGGGCCGCGACCTGGCTCGGTCGCCACCAGACGAGCGGCAAGACCGAGCCCCAGGCGATCGCCACCTTCGAGGAGGCCCTCGCGGAGGCGGCCTCCATACCCGATTCGCCCGAGTACGCGGCCGCCCTGGCAGAGCTGTCGCGGGTCTACTTCTTGACCGGACGAGGCGCCGACGCGGTGACCACCGCGGACCGCGCACTCGAGCTGGGTGGCCCCCAGGCCGCGGTGCGGACGGTCGTGGAGGCCCTCATCAACAAGGGGTCGGCCCTGCTGATGATGGGCCGCATGGCCGAGTCGGAGGCCGTCCTGCGCGGGGCGAGCGCCGTTGCGGATCGCCACGGTTTGATCGCGGCCGCGCTGCGCGCCCGCAACAACCTGGTCGGCGTCTACGCGGACCACGACCTGCGTGAGGCAGCGGACCTGCTGCGCGAGGGACATGCCCTGGCGGTGCGCATGGGAAGCGCTCGATTGACGCAGTGGTTCCTCATCGGGTTGGCCGGCGTCTCCATTCAGACCGGCGAGTGGGGGGCGTGGATGGACGAGGTCGAGGCGATTGAGGAGGCCGAGACCCCGCATGCGTTCAACCAGGCAAGCTTCGCCAGCATGCGATCGTTGCTGGCGTCGGTTCGCGGCGACGAGGAATTGGCCGACGCAGAGAAGGAAATGGCGGACGCCGCGGCGGCCACACTTGACAGCCAGCAGGTGACCGCCAGTCAGGCCCTCACCGATGCGTATCGCACCATCCTCCGGGGCGATTGGGCTGCGGCGGTCCGCAGCGGGTTGTTGGCATCCGCTGACAGCAACTTCACGACGGAGGCGGCTGCCGTTGCGGCGCACGCCGCCGTTGCCGGTGACCTCAACGACGACCTGCTGCGCGCCGTCGCCGTGCTCCACGCCAGCCCGTACCGCACGAGGCTGAGCAATGCCGCCATCGCCAACGCCGAGGGTGGCCTGGCCGCCCGCGAAGGGCGCTGGGGCGAGGCGCGGATCGGGTACCGACAGGCGCTCGAGCTGCGCCGCCAGGCAGGCAATCTCCTCGAAGAGGCGATCACCGGGCTGGAGTGGGGCGCACTGGTCGGGGACGCCGACCCGGAGGCGGCCGCCGCCGCGGGCGCCGGCGAGGCCTTCTTCGTCGAGCGAGGAGGCGGGAAGGCCGCGGAACGCTTCCGCGCGGCCATCGTGCCGGTGAAGGAGCGCGCATTGACCGCGGAGGTGGACATTCCCAGCCCTGCAGCATCGCGCAGCGGCGTGCCGTCGACCTAGACCGCCGCCCCGCCCGCCCGGCGCCGCGGACCTTCCCATCCGGGCCGGCGTTCGCTAAG
>JBDSIN010000134.1:0-17093 GCA_039917955.1 Candidatus Limnocylindria bacterium | reverse complement strand
GAGACCTCCACCACGTCCATCCCGACGAGTTCGACCGCACCCACCACCTGGCGGATCGCGCGGAGGAGTTCGCGGGAGAGCATGCCGCCCGGTTCCGGGGTACCGGTGCCCGGCGCCATCCCCGGATCCACCACGTCGATGTCCACCGAGAGGTAGATCAGCTCCGGTCCGTCCAGCGCCTCGGCGATCGCGTCGGCCACCACCGCTTCGGCACCGCGCTCCTCGATCTCGGTCATGAAGTGGGTTCGCAGGCCGTTGCGACGCATCCACTCGAGCGTCTCGGGTGGAGGCCAGTAGCCCCGCAGTCCGACCTGCACGAAGTTGGCACCCGCCACGGCGCCCGATTCGATCAGTCGCCGCATCGGGGTGCCATGGGAGTTCAGGACTCCCCAGGTGCTGTTGGCCGTGTCGGCGTGGGCGTCGAAGTGCACGATCCCCAGGCGACGTGGCGCCACCGCCTCCGCCACGGCCGATGCTGACGGGAAGGTGATCGAATGGTCGCCGCCGAGCACGATCGGGATGGCGCCGGCCTGTGCCACCTCCAGCACCTTGCGGCGAATCACGGCATGGGCGCGATCCATGTTGACCGGCACGATCGGCGCGTCGCCGGCGTCGACGGCGTCGATCCAATCGAAGGGCTGGATGCCCAGCTGCAGGGAGTTGGGTGAGCCCGAGTGGTAGGTCGCGGCGCGGATCGCCCGCGGGCCGAAGCGCGAGCCCGGTCGGTGGCTGGTCGCCTCGTCAAACGGCGCACCGACGATCGCCACGTCCGGGCGGTGGGCGCGCAGTGCCTCGCCATCGGTCACGTAGGGCAGTTTCTGGAACGAGGTGCTCCCGACCCACGAGGGGAGGTCGTAGTCGTGGAACTCGGTGTACGGATCCAGCCCGGTGGAGTGCTCCTCGTCGTTGGTGCCGCGTCCGCGCCGCGTCTCATCGGCCATCGGTGATGGCTGACGCCTCCTGCTGACGATGCGGGCGCCGTCGCGGCGCGGAGCAGGCCCGCAGTAGAAGTGCGACGGATGCTACCAGAGCCGGCAAGGCGCCGACCCTTTGCTACCATCCGCTCGATGCCCGAGGCACGACGACGCTTCACGGTCGAGGAAGCCAACGCACTGGTCCCGCAGGTGCGGGCGGTCCTGTTGCAGCTGGCCGTGGAGCAGCGGCGGCTCGACGCCGCGCACGCCGAGATGCACCGCCAGATCGAGTCGAACGGCAACCCGACCGCGGCCGTCGAGGGGAGCCGGCGCGAGACCGAGGTGGGGCAGATCCGGGAGGGGATGCGGACGCTCCTGGTCCACCTGTCGGGTCTCGGGGTCGAACTTCGAGACGTCGAGATGGGGCTGATCGATTTCCCCGCGGAACGGGACGGGGCTCAGATCTGGCTCTGCTGGCGCCTGTCCGATCCGCAGGTCGCCTTCTGGCACAGGACCGATGAGGGCTACACCAGCCGCAAGCCGTGGTGAACCGCTCGTTGCCGCCCGGTGCCCCGATGCGCGTCGCAGTCATCGGGGATTGCACGCTCGACGTGACCGTCCGGCCCAGTACGCCGCCGCGTTCCGGAGGCGACGTTCCGGCAAGCGTCGAGCTGGGTCCGGGCGGCCAGGGGGCAAACGTCGCCGTCCGGCTGGCGCGGCTCGGCGTTTCGGTGTCGCTGGCGGCCCCGGTGGCCGATGACGTCGCGGGCCGTATCCTGCGGTCGTCGCTGGCCGCCGAGAAGGTGCAGCTCCACTCGCTCGACGCTGCCCGCAGCGCGACCGTCGTGGCGCTGCTTGACGCAGGCGGCGAGCGCGCCATGCTCTCCGATCGCGTCACGATCGACCCCGATGCTGCCTCCCGCGCATCCGTCGGAGCGGACTGGGTCCACTGCTCGGCCTATGCCCTGGCCGATGATGCGACCGGCGATGCGCTCGCCTCGTCCCTGGGCGACCTCGCGCTCGTCGCGCGGGTGAGCGTGGGCGGTGGCTCGCTCCCGCCCGATCCGGCGCTGGCGGGTCGCGTGCGTGCGCGCCTCGCGGCATCGGGCGCGGCGTTGCTGATCTTCAGTCGCGACGAGGCCGGCTCGCTGCTGGGCACGCGAGTTGCATCGCTCGCGGTAGGCGCAGCCGCGCTCCATGAGGCGTTCCCGGGGACCTGGGCGATCGTCACCGGTGGTGCCGACGGATCGGCGGCCGCCGGGCCGGCTGCGGTGCTCAGCCTACCCGGGCGCAGCGTCGAGACGGTGGATGCCACCGGCGCCGGGGACGCGTACGCGGCTGGCCTGATCGCGGCACTCCTGCATGAGCTGTGGCCACCGGCCGGGGACGCCATGCGCCGTGCGATGCTCGTCGCGACCGAGCTCGGGGCGCAGACAGCCGGCGTTCTCGGCGCCCAGGGGCTACCGTGAGCGCCATGGACCCAGCACTCCTGTGGATCTCGGACGAGGTCGCCGCAGCGCTTCGCGACGGACGGCCGGTGGTGGCACTCGAATCGAGCCTGATCGCCCAGGGGCTGCCGGTCCCGCACAACCTCGAGACGGCCATCGCCGCCGAGGAGGCCGTGCGGGATGCGGGCGCGACGCCGGCCACCGCCGCGGTGGAGGGCGGCCGGCTCCTGCTCGGCGCCCCGCGCGGCGTGCTGGAGCGCCTGGCCGATCCCGCCGAGCGCCCGGCAAAGGCAGCGTCGCGCGACCTCGGCCCACTCCTCGCGGCGGGCCGGCTCGCATCGACGACGGTCAGCGCCACCATGCGCATCGCCGCGATGGCCGGGGTGCGCCTGTTCGCGACCGGCGGCATCGGCGGCGTGCATCGGGGCGCATCGGTCTCATTCGACGTGAGCAGCGATATCGACGAACTGGCAGCCACGCCGGTCGCGGTGGTGAGCAGCGGCGCGAAGTCGATCCTCGATCTGCCGGCGACCGTCGAACTGCTCGAGACCCGGCGCGTGCCGATCATCGGGTATGGCGTCGGAGAGCTGCCCGCCTTCTACAGCACGAGCGCCGGGATCGGCCTCCCGCACCGAGTCGATGGCGCCGAAGCGGCGGCCCGGGCCATCGGCCGGCACTTCGCCATCCCCGGGGCGGGAGGGCTGCTCATCGTCCAGCCGCCGCCGGCGGAGCTGGCCATTCCGTCGGACGAGATGGCCGGCTGGATCGAGACGGCGACCGTGGCGGCGAGCGCGAATCGGATCAGCGGTGGCGCGGTGACGCCGTACGTGCTGGCGCGGGTCGCGGAGCTCTCTGGGGGGCGGACGCTGCGCACCAACATCGGCCTGATCATGAACAACGCGCGAACGGCGTCGCTGATCGCGGTGGCGATGGCCGGGCAGACGGCGGCGTCCGCATAGTCGCGGGAGGGCGCACGGCTGGAGTATCCTGCGGGGAGGTACCCGGGCAGCACGAGAAGGGTGGAGTGCTCCGATGCGGATCTACGAGGGGAGCCCCCGGCAGGACTGGGAAGAGGTGCTCCGCACCATCGGGTCCTATGCCGATCACGAGCGATTCAAGGAGCTGCTCCTCCTCGAGCTGGATGGTGGGTTCATCCTCCAGGCGCTGACCATCCCGAACACGGGAGCCTGGTCTGAGTCGAGCGGATCCTTGGTCAAGCGCACCATCGAGCTTACCGACGAGGGCGTCGCCGAGCTGATGGACGAGGCCGCCGCTCGACGGGCCGGCGGCACGCCAGTGATCCCGGACGCGGAGCTGGCCAACTATTACGAGCAGGCGCTGCGCGTAATCGGCCGCTACGTGGACACCCAGAAGGTGCGCGAGCTCTTCTTCTTCGAGCAGGAGGGCGCCTTCGTTCTGCGGATGCTGATGGCCGGCTCATCGGGATCGACCGCCCATACGTTGGTCGAATTCACGAAGGAAGACATCTTGGCTAGAATCGGGGAAGCACCACAGCAGCGAGACGGCGCGCAGGGATGACCTGCGCACCAGGGAGAACCCGGCGATGAAGATATTCAAGGTCCTGTTCGTAACCATCGGCGCGCTCCTGGCCGCGCTGATCGTGATCCCGCTCACCGTCCTGGCCGGGCTCTTCGTGTGGCTCAAGCTCACCGAGGAAGCCGAGGACGACGATCTCGAGATCGAGGACGCGGTCTGATCCGACCGGATCTGACCGAAAAGGCCGATGAGGGCGCCTGCAGCAGGCGCCCTTTCCGTTTACCTGGGGACACCCGCTGACTTGTCGGGCCGCCCTCAGCCCGTGCTGAGCGCCCAGGCAGCGGTCCAGCAGACAGCCGCGACCAGGATCCCGTACCAGAGGCGCCGATTGCTGCCGGCGCCCTGCCCCACCGCCACCAGGCCGATCAGCCCCAGGGCGATGGCGGGCATCGGTGCGCCACCGCCAATCGCGAGTGCCGCGCCGACGCCGAGCCCCACCGCCAGCGCCAACCCGACGGCGAGGAGACGGCTGCGTTCCGCGCCGAGCAGCTGGGCGAGGCTCCGCGAGCCGACGGCCGCGTCGGCGGGGAAGTCGCGCAGGGTGTTGGCCAGGTGCGCTGCCACGGCGAACGGGGCGACCAGCGGGATCGCCGGCAGCACCCGGTCGAGCGGGACCCCCACGCCGGCGGCGATCCAGGCGGGGAGCAGGCCAAAGCTGACCAGGTAGGGGATCGGGGAGAACGGCGTTCGCGAGAGCGCGACGTTGTAGGCCAGCGCCGAGATCGAGGCGAGCGCGCCGAGCGCCAGCGGCAGCGCCCCGAGGCGCCACGAGGCGACCAGCTGGAGCGCCAGGCCAGCAGACGCAATCCAGGCTGCCACGTTGATGCTCAGCTCCCCGGAGGGAAGTGGCTTCTCCGGCCGGGCCGCGAAGTCGCGCCCGCGGTCGGCCAGGTCGTTGCTGGCACCGGTGAAGATCTGCGATCCGGCCACGCTCGCGACGATCAGCGCCCAGCGCTCGCCGAGCGGCAGGCCCGCCTGCGTGGCGAGGATGGCGCCCAGCGCGGCCGACAGCGCCACCACGGCGGTGGTCGGCGCGGGATGGATCAGGCGCAGCGCCGCGAGCATGTCGGCGATCATAGGCGCATGGTCACGGTCCGCCACATCGCTCGTTCCGAGCTCTCCGGCTTCGCCCACCTGGGCCGTGGCGAACGGTCGCCCGACCGTCTCGAGGCCGAACTCGCGGAGATGTGGCGTTCCGGGGAGGGGCGCCCCGAGTGGTGCTTCCTCGCAGAGGATGAGGACCGGGCGATCGGCCGCCTCGCCATGGCGGTGCTCCCGGTGGGCTGCGGCCTCGACATGCTTGAGCATCGAGTGGTGGCGCCATGGCTGGCGGACAACGTCGAGGACGCGGAGGGGGTCGTCCGCGCTCTGCTGGAGGCGTCCGTCGCTGCCCTGCCGCCGGGTACGCAGACGCTGGACGCGCGGCTCAACGCGGAGTCGCAGCCCGATCTGTCCGCCTGGCGCGACGCGCTCGAGTCGAGCGGTTTCACCGTCTTCCAGGAGAAGCAGGGCTTCCTCTGGACCGATGAGCACGGTCCGCCGTCGCCGACGCCCCGTCTTCGCTTCCGCACCCTGGCCGAGGTCGGAGGGGACGCTTACGTGGCTGCCATGGCGCGGGGGATCGTGGGCACGCTGGACCGAAACGATCGCCACTACGTCGGGCTGTGCGGGCCCGATGGATGGGGCCGCGAGATGCTGGGCTACCTGGGCCCGGGCGACGACGCCTCGTGGCTGGTGGCGGACGATTCCGGCGGCTCGTTGGTCGGCTACGTGGCTGTCTCCGCATTCGACGAGCCGGTCACCGGCACGATCATCCACATCGCCGTCCTGCCCGAGCACCGCGGTCGCGGGTATATCGACGAGCTGCTGGCGGCGGCCGCTCACGCATCGCGAGCGCGAGGTCTGCGCCACATCCTCTCCGACGTGGATACGGAGAACGCCCCGATGCTGGCCTCGATGCGCAGGGCCGGCCACAGTCCTGTTGCCCGCGCGTGGCACGTCTGGCACTACCGCCTTTCGCTCGGCTGAGCGGCCCGCGGACGGATCGGCGCTTCGCCCGTCGCGGAACCAGTTCGGCAGGCATCGGCGCCATCGGTCCGCTACACTGACTTCCCGAGTGTGGCATTGGCGTCCGTGCTCGCGCATTGCCCGATTCAGGCAGCGCGCTTGAGCCACCAGGCAGAGGGAGCCGAGCGATGCCGAAGTACGTCTTTGTGACTGGCGGTGTCGCCAGTTCGCTCGGCAAGGGGATCACCTCCGCCTCCATCGGGCGCATCCTCAAGGCCCGAGGGATCCCGGTCTCGATCCTGAAGCTGGACCCGTACATCAACATCGACCCTGGCACCATGTCGCCGTACCAGCACGGCGAGGTGTTCGTCACCGATGACGGTGCGGAGACCGATCTCGACCTCGGCCATTACGAGCGCTTCATCGACGAGAACCTGTCGCAGGCCAGCAACGTCACCACCGGGCGGATCTACCAGGCGGTCATCGGCAAGGAGCGCCGCGGCGACTACCTCGGAGGCACGGTGCAGGTGATCCCGCACATCACCAACGAGATCAAGGAGCGCATCGCCCGCGTTGCCCGCGAGGGGACCGGCAGCGTGGCGACCAGCGGGCTCGCCAGCCATGGCGTGGTGATCGTCGAGGTGGGAGGCACGGTCGGCGACATCGAGAGCCTGCCCTTCCTCGAGGCGATCCGCCAGATGCGCAAGGACGTCGGTCGCCGCAACGTGCTGTATGTCCACGTCACCTGGCTGCCGCAGATCGGTGCCACCGGCGAACTGAAGACCAAGCCCACCCAGCACAGTGTCAAGGAGCTGCGCGGGATCGGCATCCAGCCCGACGTCATCATCCTGCGCAGCGATGAGCCGATCGACGACGAGCTGCTCGACAAGGTCAGCCTCTTCACCGATGTCGACGTGCACGCGGTGATCCCGCTGAAGACCGCCAACAGCATCTACGAGGTGCCGCTCCAGCTCGAGCGCGCCGGCCTCGGCAAGCTGATCACGCGTGAGATGGAGATCCCCGGCGCCGAGCCCGACCTGCGCGACTGGCAGGAGCTGGTCAGTCGCATCCGGACCCCGCGGCCCGAGCTGGAGATCGCGATCGTCGGCAAGTACACCGAGCTGCCCGATGCCTACATCAGCGTGAGCGAGGCCCTGAAGCACGCCGCCCTCCACCACCGTGTCGATGTCAAGGTGCGCTGGATCCGCAGCGAGCACCTGGAGCGGATCGAGCCGGAGCAGGTCGCCGATGAGCTGGCAGGGGTTGCCGGGGTGCTGGTGCCCGGTGGCTTCGGGTATCGCGGGGTGGAGGGGAAGATCCGCGCCATCCGATGGGCGCGCGAGCAACGGGTGCCATTCCTGGGGCTCTGCCTGGGACTTCAGTGCGCGGTGATCGAGTTCGCCCGCATGGCGCTGGAGACCGATGACGCCAACAGCTCCGAGTTCAACGTCTTTACCGAGCACCCGGTGATCGACCTGATGCCCGACCAGGCCGATGTCACCGACAAGGGCGGCACCATGCGACTTGGCCTCTATCCGGCACGGCTGGAGGAGGGATCGCGCGTCCGCGGCGCCTACGGCACCGAGATCGCGTACGAGCGCCATCGCCATCGCTTCGAGGTCAACAACGGCTACCGCGACCGCCTCGGCGCCGCGGGAATGTGGTTCAGCGGCGTCTCGCCCGACGACCGACTGGTCGAGTACATCGAGCTGCGCGATCACCCGTGGTTCGTGGCGACCCAGGCGCATCCCGAGCTGAAGAGCCGGCCGAATCGACCGCATCCTCTCTTCCGCGATTTCGTCGGCGCGGCCGCCGAGCGCATCGGGCTGGCCGCTGCCGCGGTGACCGCTGAGGCGCCGACGGCTCGAACCGACGGCGACGCCTGAGCCGATGAGCCCGCGCAGCAGTGGCCGAACGGCCGCCTTCGACCGAGTTGCCTACGAGCGAAGCGTGGAAGCGTTCCTTGCCGAGTCCGAGGAGGAGCAGTACCAGCACCTCGCCGGCCTCCGGGACGAGCTGGCGCTCGAGCCGATCTATGCCCGTCACGCCGAGCTGTTCAGCCGGGGCGCGGTTGATGCGCTGCGTGCCCTGGTCGAGGCCGGCGGATCAGAGACGAACCGAAACCGCGCGCTGCTGGCCTTCGCCACCGACGGGTTCCTCGAACGGGAGGTCGGTGCGCTGACCGATGCCATCGGCACGGCCGAGGCGAGCACCGTGGTGATCTGGCGGGGCGAACGGTTGCCGTTCCGCGCCGTGCGCAACGCGATCAGCGAGATCAGCGGTCGGACCGAGCGCAACGCCCTGTTCGCCTCGTATCGCGAGGCCCTCGAGGCGATCAACCCGCTGCGAGCGGAGCGCCTCGCTCGGATGCGCCAACTGGCGACCGAACTCGGCTATGCCGACTATGTTGACCTCGTCCGCGCGACCCGCGGCTTCGACCCCGACCTGCTCGGGGCCGAGATGCGCGCGTTCCTCGCCGAGTCCGAAACGCCGTATTTCGCGGCCCTGCGGCGACTCCTGGCCAGGATCGAGATCGAGCAGGGCGACGCCACGCTGGCCGACCTGTGGTACGTGCTGCGCGCCGCCGGTTGGGACCACTGGTTCGACGGAAAGCGGCTGATGCCGGCCCTGGAGGCCACGCTGCGCGGCCTCGGGATCGAACTCCTCGGTCAGCCAGGCGCGACCCTGGACGTCGAGGCGCGTCCGAACAAGGCGCCGCGTCCGTTCGTGGCGGTGATCAACGCCCCACGCGACGTGCGCCTGGTGATGCAACCGCACGGTGGCTGGGAGGACTACGGCTTCGCGCTCCACGAGGCGGGGCACCTCGAACACTTCCTGCACGTGGATCCGGAGCTGCCGGTCTCGGAGCGAGAGCTCGGAGACGCGGCGGTGACCGAGGGCTACGCCATGACCATCGAGCGGCTTCGGACCGAGCCGGCCTGGCTGGAGGAGATGCTGGGCATGCCGGCGGAGCACGCGCAGGCCTTCGCCGACTTCTCGGCGTTCTACGACCTGGTCAGCATGCGCCGCCTGGCCGCCTCGCTTCTCTACGAGTTGCGCCTGCACCGCGGCGGCGACGATGCCCTGCATCGGGCCGACTACGCCGGCCTGACCGGGCTGCTGACCGGCGTCCGCGAGCCGGAGGAGCGCTACCTGGCGATCGACGGCGGCATGTACGGGGCCTCATACCTGCGCTGCTTCATGGTCGATGCGCAGCTGACCGACCACCTGAAGGCGCACCACGGCGAGACGTGGTGGCGGAATCCGGCGGCCGGACAGGCGCTCCGTGGCCTGTGGCGCAGGGGCATGGCGATGAGTGCGGAGCAACTGGTTGCGCATCTCGGGTATGATTCACTGGACTGGCGACCGGTCGTCCGCCAGGTCCGGGCCAGGCTCATCGGTGAGATGAGCGGTTACGGCGGGCCCAACATCACCACTCGAGCTGGGACCCGCAAGGTCTGATCGACGGCCGCGGCACTTCCCCCGCACGCGTGCGACACGCCAGAACCCGATTCTTGCCCTGTCGCCTCGCACCTGATCCCGCGCCCTGCCGTTCCGAAGTGGAGGCCCAGGGCCGACCCAATGACCAACTCCCACGTTGAGGTCAGCAACCTACCCATGAAGCACACCGTGCATCCGAGGCGTTCATGAACGACGAGACTCGCCAGCCCCGCCGGGGCCGCCCGCGCCGTCGCCCCGACGGAGGCGGCGGAGGAGGAGGCGGCGGCGGCGGAGGAGGCCCGCGCCGGCAGGCACCGCGCACCCAGTACCGGCGACCCGGCTCGTACGGGAACTCGGGCTACTCGTCCATCTTCGCTGGCCCGTTCCCGCGTGAGGGTGATGGTGGCGAGGAGTCATGGAACCTGGCCGATCTCCAGGCCAAGAACGTGGAGGAGCTCAGGGAGCTTGGCACCGAGATGGGGATCGAGGGCGCCGAAGAGCTCGAGCACTCTGACCTGATCCTCAAGCTGCTCGACGTTGTACCGCTGACGCCCGCGCAGCCGCGGCACGAGCAGAACGGGAAGCCGGGGATCGCCAGCGGCGTCCTGGAGATCGTTGACGAGGGCTTCGCCTTCCTGCGGGTCCACGGCGTGATGCCGTCGCCCGACGACATCTATGTCAGCTCGTCGCAGGTCCGCCGATTCGGGCTGCGCACCGGTGACAAGGTGGAGGGCCAGACGCGTCCGCCCAAAGACCAGGAGAAGTACTGGGGCCTGCTGCGGGTCGACACGGTCAACGGGGTCGACCCCGATACCGCGCGCCGTCGCCCGTACTTCGACACGCTGGTGCCGGTCTTCCCCGATTCGATGTTCGACATCGAGACCGACCAGAAGAACCTCACGCAGCGGCTGATCAACCTGATCAGCCCTATCGGCAAGGGGCAGCGTGGCCTGATCCTCTCGCCGGCCAAGGCCGGAAAGACGACCGTGCTCAAGCAGATCGCGCACGGAATCACCGACAACTACCCCGAAGCCCTGCTCATGGTCGCCCTCATCGGTGAGCGACCCGAGGAGGTCACCGACATGCAGCGCTCGGTGAAGGGCGACATCTACGCGTCCACCTTCGACGAGCCGACCGAGAACCACACCCGCGTGGCCGAGATGGCCCTCGAGATCGCCAAGCGCCAGGTCGAGACCGGCCGCGACGTGGTGATCCTGCTCGACTCGATCACCCGGCTGGCGCGCGCCTACAACCTGGCGCTGCCGGCGTCGGGCAAGACGCTGTCGGGCGGCGTGGACCCGATCGCCCTCTACCCGCCCAAGCGCTTCTTCGGCGCGGCCCGCAACATCGAGGACGGGGGCAGCCTGACGATCATCGCCACCTGCCTGGTCGACACCGGCTCGCGGATGGACGACGTGATCTACGAGGAGTTCAAGGGGACCGGCAACATGGAGCTCGCACTCGACCGCAAGCTGTCCGAGAAGCGGATCTTCCCGGCCATCGACGTCCTCCGCTCCGGTACGCGCCGTGAAGAGCTGCTCCTCGACGAGAACTCCCTGAAGATGACCTGGACGATGCGGCGGATGCTCTCCGCGGTCGGGCCGAACGAGGGGATCGAGCTGCTCATGCAGCGGCTCGGCAAGACGAAGAACAACGCCGAGTTCCTCGTCTCGCTCTCCAAGAGCGTCGAAGCCTCCGAGCGCTGATCGCTCGCCTCGCATGACCCGCGCCGCGCGGAGAGGACTTGCCGCGCTGATCGGCGCCGGTCTCGTCGTGGTCGCCTGCACCGCGACCGTGAGTCCGAGCCCTTCACCGTCGGTATCGGTCCAGCCGTCGCCCACCCCTGAGCCGACCCCGGGCGTCGGTGATGTGGTGCCCGCGCCGGGCTCCACCAGCACGGTCTACGGGCCGAACCCGGGGGCCATCGTGGTGGCCATCGACCCGGGACACGGTGGCTGCCTGGACTGGGGCGTCCCCGACCCCGAGCGGCGCGGCGTTGACTTCAGCGAGAAGACGATGACCCTGGCCATCGCGCTTGAGCTGCAGCGCCTGCTGGAGGCGCAGGGGATCACCGTGGTGATGACCCGCACCGATGACTCCGCGCTGGCCGGCGACGACTATCCGGATCTCGGCTGCCACGGTCCGCCGTGGCGAGACGTGAACGGCGACGGGGAGGCGGGCTTCGACGACACCGGCGCCAGCCGGACGCGCGACGAGCTCCAGGCGCGCATCGACCTGGTCAACCTGGCGCGTGCCGACCTCCTGGTCAGCATCCATGTCAACTCGCTCGTGGCAAACGGCGTCGTGGTGGAGGCCGCTGCCACGCTCACGTACTACACCGATGAGGTGCCTTGGGGCCTCAGCGCCGGTTTTCGCCTCGGGCACCTGGTGCAGGACGGTGTGGTGGATGCACTCGACGGCGTGGCCACGTACGAGCGACAGGATCGCGGCGTCGAGCCGGTGAACTTCTACATCATCGGTGCGCCGCTGTACGTGCCGACCGAGGAGCGCCCCGATCCGCGCAAGCAGCCGACGCGGGGCATCCTGATGCCCGGCGTCCTGACCGAGGTCGGCTCGATCACGCTCGCCGCCGAGCACGATCTGCTCGGAACGGCCGTCGGGCAGGCGGCTGCGGCTGAGGGCATCTTCGACGGGCTTGCCGACTACCTCGCCAACCGACCGATCTCCGTCCGCTACGACGCGCTGATCCCCGGTGGCAGCGCCGGGGGCGTCGCGGAGGCGGTTGATGGCCTCGGTCCGCCGTACTGGGCAGTGTCGCTGGACGGCCTCAAACTGCCCGATGGTCTGCCGATCCGCCTGACCAACACCGGGACCACGGCCTGGCCGACCGGCCTGCAGCTGATGGGCGGCTGGTCGGCCACCGATCAACCGTACCTGCGGTCGGCGCCCGAGGCGATTGAGTCCCTCGGCGCGATCGTGCCGCCGCTCGGCCCCGGGGAGTCGGTGGAGCTGCGCCTGCCCCTGGCGATTCCTGACCTCGCGGGACCTCAGGTGCTGTGGATCTCAGTCTCTGGAACGAACGGAACGTGGACCGATCTCGGCGTGGCGCCACTCCAACTTACGTTCCAGGCTCGCTGAGCCCCGTGCCGGATTTGACCCGGCTTGACGGGCGCTGCTAGCATCCGCCCGCACGACTTCGGCCGATTCCTCGGCGCCGGGAATCGGGGGGAATGGAGCGGGGTCGGGCAGATTGAGAACCAGCACTGACCCGCGGAGCGTCCCTATTGCCTGATCAACGGTTGACATCGCGCCGTTCGACCGATTCGCGCCCACCGTCGAGAGCCCTCGCACACCTCGCCGTCATCGGCCTGGTGCTGTTGAGCGCTGGCCTCGGCCTGCGGGCCATCGGTGGTGCCGACACAGCCTTTGATCGTGGATTCCCGTTCAACCTGATCGGCGTGGCCCGCGGCGCGGATGGGGACGTCTTCATCCCCCGTTCGGTCGCCTTCGATCTCGTGCCGGATCCGGCCGTCGACGAGCCGGAACTCTCTCGCAGGTCCACGCGTTACGAGCCCGATCCGACGCCGCTGCCCACCCCGGTCGCCCCGCCGCCTCCGCCCGTCTACAAGGCGGCGGCCGCGCCGGCACCAGCGCCGATCGTCGGGAACGGGATGCTGCTCTGGCCGGTGCCGGGCGGCAAGATCACCCAGTACTACTCCTCGTACCACCTCGCCCTCGATATCGCCAAGCCATCGGGCACTCCGGTGATTGCCGCCGCGGACGGGACCGTCACCTGGTCCGGCTGGCGTAACAACGGCGGCGGTTACGTGATCCAGATTGACCACGGCAACGGCGTCCAGACTGTCTACAACCACCTCGGCTCGATGTCGGTCCAGGCCGGGGCGGCGGTTACGGCCGGCCAGACGATCGCCGCGGTCGGCTGCAGCGGCATCTGCACCGGGCCGCACGTGCACTTCGCGGTCATCGTCGACGGGGTCTTCATCAACCCCCTGCGCTACCTCTAGACCGATCCGCCTGCCGGCCGCGCACCGGCGCCCCCTCCGGAACCTGGTCGAGCCGTTGCTATCATCGAGTTCCGATGTTCGCTGACCACGTCCGCATCTTCGTCGAGTCCGGCGCCGGCGGCGACGGGGCGTCCTCGTTCCGCCGCGAGGCCCATGTTCCGCGGGGCGGCCCCGACGGCGGAGATGGCGGCAAAGGGGGCGACGTGATCCTGGTCACCGACGCGGGACAGACCACCTTGGGCGACCTTCGCCAGCATCCCCACCACCGCGCGCGACCCGGTGGGCGGGGCTCAGGGCGCCGCTCGCACGGGCGCAACGCACCCGACGTCGTCCTGTCGGTCCCGCCGGGCACCGTGGTGCGCCGTTTGCCTGCGGACGACGCTGCCGCCGGCCCCGGCGAGTGGCTCGGCGAGCTCCTCGTTCCCGGCGATCGGCTGGTGGTCGCCGCCGGCCGTCGCGGTGGTCGGGGCAACGTGCATTTCGCCACGCCCACCCACCGCGCCCCGACACACGCTGAGAAGGGGGAGCCGGGCGAATCGCACTGGCTCGATCTGGAACTGAAGCTGATCGCCGACATCGGCCTGGTCGGTGCCCCCAACGCCGGGAAGTCGACGCTGCTGGCCGCCCTCACCGCGGCGACCCCGAAGGTCGGCGCCTATGCCTTCACCACCATCAGCCCGAACCTGGGGGTGATCGCGCTCGATGACGAGCGGGCGGCAGTGATCGCGGACCTGCCCGGCCTGATCGAGGGAGCGTCAGAGGGCCGCGGCCTGGGTCACGGGTTCCTGCGCCATGCAGAACGAACCCGCGTGCTGGTCGCGGTCGTGAACGGCTCCGAGGCCGATCCGGCCGCCGAATGGCGCCAGGTCGCCGAGGAGCTCGGCGAGCATGACCCCGCGCTGCTGGAGCGACCGATGCCGATGGTGGTCACCAAGCAGGACATTCCTGCAGCCGCCGAGGCCTGGCCGTCGGTCCGCGCGGCGCTGCGGGCTGACGGATACGAGCCGATCGCCGTCTCCGCGCACGATGGCACCGGTCTCGATGAGCTGCGCCGAGCCATCGACGCGGCGCTGGGGGACGCGGTGACCCAGGCTGCCGAGAGCCCGCCGCCGGTCGAGATGCGGATCCACCGCTTCGATCCGCTCGAGTCGGGCTGGCAGGTGATCGCCGAGGACGGAGGGCTCCGAATCCTCGGCCGTCGGGTCGAGCGGACCGCGGCCCGGACCGATTTCGAGAACGACGAGTCGCGGGAGCGGTTCCAGCGCACGTTGGAGCGGATGGGGATCGACGCCGAGCTGCGTCGACAGGGTGCGCATGCCGGCAGCACCGTGCGCATCGGGCCGACCGAGCTTGAGTGGGGGGACGACTGGTGAGCGCCGCAGCGCCGGTTCGCGTTGCGCCAGAGGCCCCCGCACGGAGCGCGTCGCGCCCGACCTCCGATCCGGCCGCTCGTCGCGAGGAGACCGGTGCTATTCGGCGCATCGGCGTTCTCGGCGGCACCTTCGACCCGCCCCACGTCGGACACCTGTGGCTTGCCACCCTGGCCGCCGATGAGCTAGGTCTGGATCGGGTGCTGCTCATGCCGTCCGCCCGGCCTCCGCACAAGGGTGCCCGGCGCGTCAGCAACGTCGCCGACCGGGTGCTGATGACGCGCCTGGCCATCTCCGCAGATCCGCTCATGGAGGTGTCACTGATTGAGATGGAGCGGCCCGGCCCTTCGTACACCGTCGACTCGGTCGCCGAGCTTCAGGCAACCTACGGCGCGGAGGTGCAACTGGTACTGATCATGGCTGCCGACCAGTTGGCCGCGATCGACACCTGGCGTGAGCCGGACCGCCTGCTGCATCTCGCCGAGTGGGCGGTCGGGCCGCGGCCCGGTACGCCGCTCCCTGAACGTCGCTCCCTGGTCGAGCGCTTCGGTGCGGCTGCCCGCCGGATTCACCTGCTCAGCGGTCCATCGCTGGACGTCAGCAGCTCCGCCATCAGGCGCCGCGTGGCGTCGGGGCGCTCCATCCGCTACCTTGTGCCGAGGGCCGTGGAGGAGTTCGTTGGGGACCGCGGCCTGTACCGCCGCTCGGAGCGTTCGTGACGCGCCGAGCGAGCAGGTTGGCGGAGCAGGCGGAGGAAGATCTGGCAGGCAGCGGAGACGTGCAGCAGGCGGCGCCGGCGGAACCGGTGGTTGAGTCCACGCCCCGAATCGAGCCGGCCGACCTCGCGCATCGGATCGTCGAGCTCGCCAGCGACCGAAGGGCGGTCGACGTCGTGATGTTGCGCACCGCCGAGGTGACGACCATGGCCGACTACTTCGTGATCTGCAGCGGTCGCACCGACCGGCAGGTCCAGCTGCTGGCCAACGCGATTGTCGGGGCACTCCGCGACGATGGGATCCGCGCGCTCGGTGCCGAGGGAAAGGGCGCGGCGCGTTGGGTGCTCCTCGACTACGGCAGCGTGATCGTGCACGTCTTTGCTCCCGAAGAGCGCGAGTTCTACGGCCTGGAGCGGCTGTGGAGCAACGCCACGCAGGTGGTCCGCGTCGTCTGACGGTCTCGGCGCCTCCGCCGCGCGACGACCTTGGGGTACTGCCCGGGTACCAGTAGGGGGTACCCCGTCCTCCTATTGAGGTGACGGGGTTGCCATCCCATCCTCGGCGCATGGCCGAGTTCCTCGACAGCTTTGCGTCCGATCCTGAGCCCGATCCAATTCGTGGATCGAGGCCCGCGCCGTTCCGCCCTGCGGTACCTGCCACCGAGCCGATGGCGTCGGCCGGCGAGCGGTCGTCCTGCCAATACTGCGGCGGAAGCTTGCTGACGAGCGTCTTCGACACCACCTTCCGCGAAGGCGGATCCGATGAGCGGCTCTTCTTCGCGATCCCCGGCGCCCTGTGCATCCCGTGCCGCCAGCTCTACGTGGACCGGCAGCTGATCGGGATCCTGGGGCTGGGCGATTCGCAGTGCACCTTCGCCATCCAGAGCGACCGGGTCCTGCGGGCGGGCGCCGCCTAGACCAGTCTCAGCCGCTCGCTCGGCGCGTGGCGAGCAGATGCTCACCGATCCACGCCACCAGCGCCGCCTCCTCGGCCATGGTGTTCGACTTGATCGCCAGGTCCGCTTCGAACAGGCCCCGCAGCATCGCCTCCAGTTCAGCCGCGGAGTAGCGCCCGGCAGCCTCGACGATGTGGCTCGCCATCCGTGCGTTGCCGCGTGCCACGCGGCGTGTCAGTTCGGCCGCCGGTGCGCGAGCCGCCACCAGGTCGCGAGCCACGATCAGATCGGCGACGCGTCCCGCCAGCGCGGCCATGATGCGCAGCACCGGCTGCCCCTCGGCAATGGCGCGCTCGACCGCCTTTGCGGCCGCGTCCGGCTCCCGCCGGTCGATGGCGTTGGTGATCGCGAACAGGCTCGCCGGCTTGGTGTCGGTCACGAGCGCCTCAACGTCCGCAGCCGTCACCGGCCTCCCGAGGGCATAGGTCGCCAGCTTGCGCAGCTCGCTGTCGGCGACGCGGGTCTGCTCCCCGCGCTCGATGTCGCTCTCCCATGCCGCGCCGCCCACACGCTCGGCCAGCAACGCCGCGGCGCGCGGCTCGATCTCGATGCCCAGCCGCCCGGCCTGCCCGCGAATCCAGCCGCTCATCTCCGCCCGGCGCGGCGCAATCCGCTCCTCGACCGTGCCCCCCCGCGCGATGACCGCGTCGGCCAGGCGCTTCAGCAGGGCAGGCGGCTTGTTCGCATCCCGCGAAGGGC
>JBDSIN010000133.1:0-2616 GCA_039917955.1 Candidatus Limnocylindria bacterium | reverse complement strand
CGGGAAACCGAGCAGAAAACGTGTGCAATTGCCTGACGTGGCGGCCCCGGGCGAGGTAGCCCACGACCGAGCTCGAGTCGATCCCGCCCGACAGCGACGAGCCCACCGCGACGTCGGCCCGAAGGCGTATGCCGATGGAGTCCTGCAGCAGATCGCGGTAGGCTGCCACCAGCTCGTTGTGAGGCCGAGGATCCTGGACCGACCCGTCCAGCTGCCAGTAGCGCCGCACGACCTCATGTCCGCCGTCCACCTGCAGCTCGAGATAGTGAGCGGGCGCCAGCGCAACGATGCCCTCGAAGAAGGTCGCGGGCTCGAGCTCGGTCAACTTGTGGCGAAGAAACCGATAGACCGATTGCCCTTGCGCTCGCGCCCTGACTCCCGGATGGGCCAGAAGCGCCTTGATCTCTGAGGCGAACAGGAAGGTCCCGTCACCCGTCCGATGGTAGTAGAGCGGCTTCTCCCCGAATCGATCGCGCGCCAGGAGCAGCGTACGTCGAGCAGGATCGTAGATCGCAAAGGCGAACATCCCGTTGAGGCGACGCAGGCAATCGACGCCCCACCGATCGTAGGCGGCAAGCAGCACTTCGGTATCGCTGGAGGTCCGGAAGGCGACTCCGCCGCTGGCAAGCTCTTCGCGCAGTTCGACGTAGTTGTAGATCTCGCCGTTGAGGATGACCTCGCATCCCGATGGTGAGCGCATCGGCTGCGACGCATCATCAGACAGGTCGATGATGGCAAGGCGCCGGTGTCCCAGTCCAACACGACCATCGCGAATGACCTGGCCCACGCCGTCCGGGCCTCGGTGCGCGAGACGCTCGAGCATCACGGAGATGATCTCCGGACTCGGATGTGGACCAACGACGCCGGCGATGCCGCACATGACCTGGGTCGCCCCCGCTACATGAACATTGACGCGCAGCCGCGAGAGTAGCCCACAAACCCCGCGGTGGGCCTGTCCCGGCACCCTGGTGCCCCGGGAAGGGCCCCGTATCTCTCACCCCCGGAGAGCTACGCCGCCGAGCGGCGGCTGGGGAGCGTCGCGAGCGCCTTGCCCCCAGCCGGTGAGAAGTACGCTCCCGCGGGACGCTGGCGAGCGTGCCCGCCTGCCGTAAGCCTCCGCAGCGGAGAATTGGCCCGTCTCGGCCGCCCGGTCGCCCGGCTGGCCCGCTCGCCCGGCCGCCCGTGCGGGGGCAACACGGTCAGAAGGCCTCGAGGTAGCGATCGACCTCCCAGCGCGTGACCTGCATCCGGTACTCATCCCACTCCTCGGTCTTGGCTTCGACGAAGCGCTCGAAGACGTGCTCGCCCAAGGCGTCGGCGATGACCGCGTCGGCCTTCAGCTCGTCGAGCGCCTCGCGCAGCGTGCCCGGCAACTGCCGGATCTTGCGGCTCTCCAGCTTGGCGGCATCGAAGTGGTAGAGGTTCTCCTCCACCGGATCCGGCGGGGTCAGCTTGCGCGCCACGCCATCGAGGCCCGCGGCGAGCATGCAGGCAAACGCCAGGTACGGATTCGCGGCGGGGTCCGGGCAGCGCAGCTCGATGCGTGTGCTGTTGAGATGGCCCTTGCTGATCTGCGGTATGCGGATCAGGGCCGACCGGTTGATGCGCGCCCAGCCGATGTAGACCGGCGCTTCGTAGCCCGGGACGAGCCGCTTGTAGCTGTTCACCAACGGCGCCAGGACGGCGATCATGCCGCGCGCGTGCTCCAGGGTGCCAGCGACGTAGCTGCGCGCCAGCGACGAGAGACCGTACGAATCGGTCGCGTCGGCGAACGCGTTCTTCGCCTTCTTCACGTCCCACAGGCTCTGGTGGGTGTGCATCCCCGAGCCATTGATCCCGAAGAATGGCTTGGGCATGAAGGTGGCGTAGAGGCCGTTTCGCGCGGCGACGGCCTTCAGCGTGGTCTTGAAGGTCACGGCGTTGTCGGCAGTGCGAAGCGCATCGGCGTACTCGAAGTCGATCTCGTGCTGGCCGGCGGCGACTTCGTGGTGAGCCGTCTCGACCTTGATCCCGAAGGCCTCCAGGTCGTTCATCATCTCCTTGCGGACGTCGGTCCCCAGGTCGCTGGAGAGGTCGAAGTAGCCCGCCGCGTCGTGGGGCAGCGCCTCGACCGCGTGGTTGCCGCGCTTGAGGAGGAAGAACTCCAGCTCCGGTCCGGTGTTGAGGACGTAGCCGAGCTTCTTGGCCTTCTCGATCTGGCGACGAAGCACCCAACGCGGGTCGCCGGGGAACGGGTCACCGTTCGGGGTGAAAACGTCACAGATGACCCGCGCGGCTCCGGTCGTGAGCGGCTTGCCGGCAGGGTCGAAGCCCGGCTCCCAGGGCACCTCGGCGAAGGTCGCAAGATCCGGGACCAGGAACATGTCCGACTCGGCGATCCGGGCGAATCCCTCGACGCTGCTGCCGTCGAACCACTTCCCGTGCTCCGCCGCCTCTTCCAGCTGGTGCATCGGCACCTGGACCGATTTCACCTGGCCGACGATGTCGGTGAACTGCAGGCTGATGAAGCGCAGGTTGCGCTCCTCGGCAAGTTTCAGGGCAGCGGCGAGCTCATTGTTGGCCATGCGGGACTCCTTACCGATGATGGGCGTTGGCGATATCGAGCAGCCTATCGGC
>JBDSIN010000132.1:0-15517 GCA_039917955.1 Candidatus Limnocylindria bacterium | reverse complement strand
GAGTCGGAGATCCCATACCAGACGCTGATCAATCTCTACCTGCGGGATTGCGCAGCGCACGGCCGCAAGCTGGCTCTCAGCTGGCGCCCGGCGACGGCAGGGGCGGTCTAACCTGCGCTTGTAGCTGTCCCTTCGCCGCCTTGCGGCGGCTCAGGGCAGGCTCTGCTCCGCGGCCTGGGCTCCTCGCCTCACGAGCCTCCCAGAAGCCAAGCTGTGGAACCATTTAGGATTGATCTGTGGTGGGATCCGCTCGCCGCAGCTAAAGCGCCAGACGTTAGATGGCTTGCTCCCTACTTCTCAAACCCGTCCACCGCGCGGGATACTGACTGCCGATGATTCGATCTCTGGCCTCTGTGGTTGTTATGCTCCTCGGGCTCTATCTCGCCGGTTTCGCGATCGTTTCATTGTCGTCTCCAGCGCGGGCCCAACGGTTTCTTGGCGGCCTTGCCAGTTCAGCGTTCGCCCACTACCTGGAGCTCCTGCTCCGATTCATCGCTGGCGGGGCATTGCTGCTAGCTGCGCCGCAAATGCTGTTCTCCGCCTTCTTCGTCATCGTTGGATGGGTGCTTATTGTTACCACCGTTGGTCTTCTCGCCATCCCATGGCAATGGCATCATCGCTTTGCGAAGTGGGCTGTTCCGAATGCAACTGCCAACCTGAGGCTTGTCGCCATTGCTTCATTTGCTTTCGGTGGTGTCGTCACGGCATCCGTTATCATTGGTCGCGCCATCTAACAACGATTTGTAGCTGACCGCGCGGCACGCGGTCGTCCACTGCTCCGACTGCTTGCGGCCGCGCGGCAGCTAAAATCGGATCCGTTAGCCGGCGCCCACGCCTTGGTTACGGGACCCGGCAAGCCGATATTACAGGCATGATGGCCGGAGCGGCGCAGTATCTCGAGCTCTATTCTGGTCGCTGAGGTACGTGATACTTCAAGAGGGAGGACTCCCGTGATCGAGCTACTCATCGTCGTGCTGCTGCTGCTGTGGTTGCTCGGGTACTTCGGCCCGGCACGCATCCCCCGCATCCCACGAAGCGGCAACACCATCCACGTGCTGCTCGTCGTCATTCTGATCCTCATTGCTGTGAGGCTACTCCGGTAGGCGGGAAACCACAGTTCTCCTCACCTACCCACCGAACGTGCAGTACGTGGAATGGCTACTGATGCGCAGCGCCGAGCCCGCGAGAGAGGGTCGCCGTCTGTGGGCCACGGGGGGGCTTCGACTGCCGTCCCGTTGACCGGTGGCGTGGTCGCTGCGACTAGTGGCGCCGTCTAACAAGCGCATAAGCTGCCGGGCCGCGGCGGCCGCTGCGCGCGGAACAAGGTCTTCTTGATTGCGGCCGCCGCAGCCCGCAGCTTATGCGCACCCCGTTAGGCAGCCCCGCTGGTGACTGGAATCCCCCCGGGGTTAGCCGCATATTGAGGCAGGCCCCATCCCGAGGTTCGAATGGCCCCGAACACCAGCATCAAGACCGAAGCTAAGCGCCTGATCGACCAACTCCCGGAGACGGCGAGCTGGGATGACGTGATGTACGAGGTCTATGTTCGACAGGCGATCGAGCAGGGGCGCGCCGACATCGAAGCCGGGCGCGTAGTGCCGCACGACGAGGTCCTTGCCAAGGTACTCGGTGGCCGTCGGTGAAGATCGTCTGGTCGAACAGGGCGATCGGCCAGCTTCAGGCGATCTATGCCTACATCGCCGAGAACTCACCTCCATACGCCGCCAACATGATCGATCGCCTTCATGCCCGGGTCGGGCAACTGGAGGCGTTTCCTGATTCCGGGCGGCTGGTGCCTGAAGACCGGGGGAGTGGCGCACGGGAAGTCTTCGAGCAACCGTACCGCATCGTCCATGAAAGACACGGAGATCAAGTCGAGGTCCTGGCCGTCGTCCACATGCGTCAGGAAGGTCCCGGCACACTTCGGGCCACCTAACCTGCGCTTGTAGCTGTCCCTTCGCCGCCTTGCGGCGGCTCAGGGCAGGCTCTGCTCCGCGGCCAGCGCTCCTGGTCAGGTCAGCCTCCCAGCGGCCAAGCTGTGGAACCAATTGAGTTGACTCTGTGGCAGGATCCGCTCGCCGCAGCTGAAGCGCCAGACGTTCGTTGGGCAGCCTCAATACCCCAGGTGCAGTGCTGCGGATCTGCGTCGACTCCAGTGGGATGGGGGATCGGTACCGTTCGTTCGGGCCGTCATCCGCGCCAGCGCCAGCGCGACTGGGCCCAGCGCCACGACGGGCACCCTGGCCTGGGGCGGATGTCGGCGTGCAGCGCGCGCAGCACGCTCCTTACGTCCGGAGCGGGCGCGGCGTATTTTTGTTCAGCACTGACCGGAGCGAACTGGCGACATGCTCATCAGCGACATGAATTGGATGCAGGTCGAGGCATACCTCACACGCGATGACCGCGCCGTGCTTCCCCTCGGCAGCACCGAGCAGCACAGTCACCTCCGACTGACCGTCGACTGCATCCTCCCTGAGCGAGTCGCCGCGGACGCGGCCGACCCACTGGGGATCCCGGTGTTCCCCGTCCTCTCGTACGGCGTCACACCGTACTTCCGGGAGTTTCCGGGATCGATCTCGCTCCGCGTCGAGACGCACCTCGCCGTCGTGCGCGACATCCTCGACGGGATGGCGCACAGCGGCTTCCGGCGCATCATGATCTGCAACGGCCACGGCGGCAACGGCGCCGCACAACAGCTCGTCCAGGAGTGGGCGGCGGACCATCCTGCCTGCAAGGTGCTCTTCCATAACTGGTGGAATGCGCCGAAGACCTGGGCCCGGGTGCAGGCCATCGATCCGGTGGCATCGCACGGGTCGTGGATGGAGAACTTTCCGTGGACGCGGCTCCCGGGCGTCGCGCTCCCCAAGACGCAGCGGCCGATGGTGGACCTGGAGAAGGTGCGCCTGCTCGATCCCATCGCGATGCGTGCCTACATTCCTGACGGCAACTACGGCGGCCTCTACGAGCGCTCCGACGCCGAGATGCTGTCCCTGTGGCAGGTCGCCGTCGAGGAGACCCGCGCGCTGCTGGACGGTCCGTGGGGTGGCCCATCGTAGCCGCGCCGAAGGGACGCTGTCTCGTCTGGGGAAGCGGCGCGATCGGCGGCACCATGGGCGCGTTCCTGTCGCGCGCCGGTCACGACGTGACCCTGGTCGACACCGTCGCCGAGCACGTCGCCGCCATCAGTCGCTTCGGGCTCCGCATCACCGGACCGATCGCCGAGTTCTCGACGCCTCTGCCCGCCTTCACCCCCGACACGCTGCACGGGACGTGGGACACGATCATCCTCGCCACCAAGGCGCATCACACTGCGGTTGCCGCGCGGGCGCTGCTCCCCCACCTGGACCCCGTCGGCTGCGTGATCTCGGCGCAGAACGGACTCAACGAGCTGACCATCGCCGAGGTCGTCGGCGAGGGGCGGACGGTCGGCGCGTTCGTCAACTTCGGCGCCGACTACCTGGAGCCGGGGGTGGTGCTCTACGGCGGCCGCGGCACGGTGGCGGTGGGCGAAGCGTACGGATCAGGGGACTCCCGGCCCTCCCCCCGGGTGCTCCGGATCCGCGATACGTGGCGCGACTTCGACGAACGCACCATGGCGACCGCCAACATCTTCGGGTACCTCTGGGCCAAGGAAGCGTACGGCGCGATGCTGTTCGCGACGGCTCTCACCAACGATTCGATCGCCGATGCGCTGGCAGCGCCGGAGTATCGTGAGCTCTACATCGCGCTGGCCCGCGAGATCCTCGCCGTAGCGCTGGCGCAGGGGGTGCACCCCGAGTCGTTCGACGGGTTCGATCCCGCGGCGTACCTCCCCGATGCCCCGGTCGGTGCCGCGCCACGATCGCTGGATGACCTCGTCGCCCACAATCGCAAGTCGGCCAAGACGCACAGCGGGATCTGGCGTGACCTCGCGGTCCGCAAGCGGCCCACGGAGGTGGACGCCCAGCTCGGGATCATCGTGAAGCTCGGTGCCGACGCCGGTGTGCCGACGCCGCTGACGGCGCGGGTGGTCACGCTGATCCAGGAGATCGAGCGGGGCGTCCGCCCCCTCACCCGCGATAATCTGGCGGCGCTCGCCTCGTGACGCCCGACTTCGCGGGCCGGACCGCGATGGTCACCGGCGCCGCGCACGGATTCGGCCGGGCGATCTCCCTGGCGTTCGCGGAGCGTGGCGCGGCGGTGTGGGCCTGCGACGTGATCGCGGACGAGCTGGCCGAGACGCGGCGGCTCTGCGAGGCGGCGGGCGGCGTCTGCACCGTGCGGACCGTGGACGTCCGCGACCGGGACGCCGTGGGTCGCTTCGTCACCGACGCGTCGATGGCGGCAGGTTGCGTGCATGTGCTGGTGAACAATGCCGGCGGTGTCCTGGGCCAGGTGGGCCGGCCCCTCGAGGACGTCGCGCCAGCGGAGTGGCAGGCCATCTTCGACGTGAACGTGACCGGGACGTTCCTCTGCTCGCAGGCGGTGGCCCCGGGGATGAAGGCGGCGACATTCGGGCGCATCGTCAATATCTCGAGCGGAGCCGGTCTCGGGATCAGCCTGACGGGGATCCAGGCCTACGCGGCAGCCAAGGCGGCGCAGATCGGGCTCACCCGGCAGCTGGCCCACGAGCTGGGACCCTGGGGCATCACGGTCAACAATGTGGCGCCCGGGTTCGTACGCTCCAATCCGACGACCGAGCGGCAGTGGCAGTCATACGGCGCCGAGAAGCAACGGGCGCTCATCCAAGGCATTGCGCTCCAACGCCTGGGGACGGCGGAGGATATCGCCGCCGGCGTGCTGTTCTTCGCGTCCGAGTCGGCGGGCTGGGTGACGGGCCAGGTGCTGTCGATCGACGGTGGCAAGTGACGGGCCTCGCCGCGGTGCTGGCCGACCTCGAGGAAGCGCACGACCGGATCCTGGCGGAGCTGATCGAGTTCGCCGCCATCCCGAGCGTCAGCACCGATCCTGCGCACGCGGCCGATCTCGAGGCCGCGGCGGCGTGGGTCGCGGCGAAGCTCCAGGCCGCGGGGCCGTTCACCGTGCGGACGATCGCCACGCCCGGTGCGAGCGTCGTGTATGCCGAGTGGCTCGGTGCGCCTGGTGCACCAACGGCGTTGATCTACGGCCACTACGACGTGCAGCCGGCGGACCCGGTCGAGCTGTGGCACAGCCCGCCGTTCCGGCCCACCGTGCGCGATGGTCGCCTCTATGCGCGCGGGGTCTCCGACGACAAGGGACCGATGCTCATTCCCATCAAGGTCGCCGAAGCGTTCTTCGCCGCCCAGCGCCGCCTGCCGATCAATGTGAAGTTCATGATCGAAGGTGAGGAGGAGATCGGCAGCCGCCACCTCGAGCCGTTCGTCGCGCAACACCGCGAGCTGCTCGGGGCCGACATGGTGATCTCGGCCGACGGTGCGATGTGGCGCATCGACGAGCCCTCGCTCACGGTCGCGAACCGGGGGCTGGCGGGGCTCGAGCTGACGGTGCGCGGGCCCGCAAAAGACCTGCACTCAGGGCGTCATGGCGGCAGCATCGCCAACCCGCTGCACGCGATGGCACGCCTCATTGCGTCGCTGCACCGGCCGGACGGCCGCGTCGCCGTGACCGGCTTTTACGACCGGGTCCGTGAGCTGAGTGCCGACGAGCGCGCCGAGATCGCGGCGCTTCCATTCGACGAGGCGACGTATCTGGGGCAGGTCGGCGCCGCGGCGGCCATCGGCGAGCCCGGCTACACCACGCTCGAACGCCAATGGACCCGGCCTACGCTGGAAGTCAACGGCATGTGGGGAGGGTACCAGGGTCCGGGACAGAAGACGGTGGTCCCGTCCGTGGCGCACGCCAAGATCACCTGCCGTCTGGTGCCGGACCAGGATCCGGACGAGGTCGTCGCACTGGTGGCGCGGCACCTGGAGCGCCACGTGCCAGCAGGCGCACGGATCACGATCACGCCCGGCGATCCTGGGGCGCGGCCCTGCCACATCGACCGGGACAACCGCACGCTGAAGGCGGCAGCGGCGGCATTGGAGGCCACCTGTGGCGTGGCACCGCGCTTCGTTCGCATGGGCGGCACCCTGCCGGTCGCCGAGATCTTCCAGCGCCTCCTGGGACTGGACACGGTGTACTTCTCATTCTCGACAGGCGATGAGGACTTTCACGCGCCGAACGAGTTCTTCCGGGTGCACCGCCTCCATCAGGGCCTCGAAGCATGGGCGCGGCTGTGGGACCACCTCGGCCAGCGGGCCGCGTCATGACGCTCGCCCAGGAAGAAGCCCGCGTCGAGGCGCACAGTGCCGCGCTCAAGAAGGAGCTTGGCGTCCGCGATCTCGCCCTCACGCAGATCCTGTTCATCATCGGCCTCACCTGGATCGGCGTGGCTGGCAAGCTCGGGCCCTCGCACGTCGTACTGTGGCTGCTCGCCATCGTGCTCTTCTACCTGCCGATGGCCGCCGTGGTGATCTACCTCAACCAGCTGATGCCGCTCGAGGGCGGGCTGTACCAGTGGGCCAAGCTCGGGTTCAATCCGGTCGTCGGCTTCCTGCTGGCGTGGAACCTCTGGTTGTACGTCATCGTCTACACCTCGGAGATCGGCATCCAGTGCGCGACGTACCTGTCGTACGCGCTCGGGCCGACCGCGGCCTGGATGACCTCGAGCACCTGGTTCGTCGCCCTCGCCTCGGCGGTGATCCTGGCGCTGATGGCCGTCGCGGCGACGATCGGGCTGGCGGTCGGCAAGTGGGTGCACGGCATCGGCGGTGTCTTCATGCTCATCATCTTCGCCGTGTTGATGGTGCTGCCGTTCATCGGACTGGCCACCGGCCACCTGCGTGAATTCCATCCCTTCCGCACCAGCCTCCCCGAGTTCTCGCTCTTCAACCTGAACATCCTGGGGAAGCTGGGGTTCGGGGCGCTGGGCGGATTCGAGTACATCGCCATTCTTGCCGGCGAGACCCGCGCCCCCGCGAGCGCGGTCCGGCGCTCGGTCTACATCGCGGCGCCGGCCATCGCCGTGATGTTCATCATGGGCACCGCCACGGTGGTCGCTTATGTCCCCGCCAGCGACATCGACCTGATCGGACCGATGCCGCAGGTGCTGCGGATCGGCCTCGGGCCGTTCGGCATCGCTGGCCCGCTGGTGACCATCGCGATCCTCATGACGCTGGCGATGCGCGTGGCCCAGGTCAGCGTAAGCTTCACGGCGGTGACGCGCCTGCCGATGGTGGCCGGCTGGGACCGGCTGCTCCCGGCCGCGTTCAGCAAGCTGCATCCGCGCTTTCGGACGCCGGTGAACTCCATCCTGCTGGTCGCGGTGTGCTCCTTCATCATTTCGTTGCTGAGCCAGATCGGTGTCGGACAGGCCGAGGCGTTCCAGCTGCTGTTCAACGCCGGGGGGACCTTCTACGCTCTGGCGTATGTGGTGATGTTCGCGATACCCTTGTTCGGGCTCCGGCGTGTGACGCCACGGCCGCCGCTCTGGCTGCGCATCGCTTCGGTGTCGGGACTGTTGATGACGCTGCTCTACATCGTGCTGTCGGTGTTTCCGATCATCCCGGTGGACAACACGGCGGGATTCGCCCTGAAGATCGCGTCGATGATCGTGGTGATGAACCTGGTGGGTGTCGGAATCCTTCTCGCCGCGCGGCGGCGATCCCAATTACCGGCAGAAATGGGGGCATGAGATGATGCATCTGACTTCGCGCGGCCGCGGCACTCACTGGCTGGCGGTCGTCCTTGTGCTGGTGCTGGCGTTGGCGACCGGCGCTCTCGCGCCCCATCGCCCGGTCGCCACGCTGGCCGGCGAATGGGACGTCTACATCGCCCTGAGCGCGCATCCGCATTTCGGCTTCGAGGGGTGGCGCCGGATGGGATTCGCGCACTTCGCCGGAAGCGATTCGGGCAACGTGGGCTGGCTGCGCCGTCGCACCGGCCAGCCGATCCTGAACGTCACGAGCATCTCGGCCAACGGCGATTCGGTGCTGCTGACCCAGGATCCACGAGTGATCATGCGCGCGGCCTGGCACGGCGACACCCTGGTCGGCGTGCAGTTCGTCGACGGCCGGCCGGTGGATCGCCGCTACCGCCTGGTCCGCCGGGCCACGCCCGGCGTGGTCGAGCAGGATCACCAGGTGTGGACGATGCCGGCCTCCGACTCGCAGTACGCCGTCACGATCGACACCTCGACCCTCATGTCCACGCGCGATGGCGCGAAGCTCGAGACCTACATCGTCCGACCGGTCGGGTCGGGCCCCTTTGGCGTGGTGATGCAGCGCTCACCCTATCGCGCCACCAACCTCGTCGCCGGACGCTGGTGGGCGTCGCGCGGCTACATCTACGTGGGTCAGCTGACGCGGGGACGCGGCAAGTCGAGCGGCGACGTGGCGGACTTCGGTGACTACAGCACCGACATCCAGGACGGATACGACGCGGTCGAGTGGGCAGCCCGGCTCCCTGGGGCGAACGGCAAGGTCGGATTGATCGGTCACTCGGACGAAGGGCGCCTGGCGTGGTTCGCGGCGGTGAGCGCGCCGCCCCATCTGGCGGCCATCTCACCGACGGCCGCGACCTCCGATCCGTGGCGCATCGTACCCTACGCTGCGATGGTATTCGGTCCGATCAATGTGTACTGGGCCTGCCTGATGCGCGAACGGGACATGGCCACGAACGCCGCGGAGCTGGATATCGGCGAGGCCATCACTCACCTGCCGCTGGCCACTCTTCCCCAGCGGCTCGGCTGTGGTGACGTACCGCTCTGGGATCGCTGGATCGCCCATCCCACGCTGGACGCCTACTGGCGGGCGCACGCCGTCACGACGTACATCAACAAGGTCAACGTGCCGGTGTTGTCGATGGCCGGGTGGCACGACGACTCGCGCGGCCCGCTCGACTATACCGCTGCGCTGCTCCGGCAGCCGCACCATCCCGCCTGGCATCTGGTGATGGGTGTGCATGCGCACAAGGGCGTGGATTACGTCGCGGGCGATTTCGGGCCGCAGGCGCGCTACGCCTACCACGACCTCCAACTGCGCTGGTTCGATCACTACCTGCTGGGCCGCGACAACGGAGTGGACCGGCTGCCGCCGGTCGACATCTTCGTCCAGGGCGACAACACCTGGCGGCAGGAGAACGAGTGGCCGCTGGCGCGCGCGCGCGCCACGAAGTGGTACGTCTCGTCGGGTGGTGCGGCGCAGACCAGTGCCGGCAACGGCGTGCTCGATACCTTGCCACCACGGGGTGCGGCCGCCGACACCTTCACCTACGATCCCGGCGATCCCACCCCCTATCTCATCGATTCGCGCGAGCTGGAGGAATCGCTCAACGAGGACTACACGGTGCTGAACGCCACTCGGCGCGACGCGCTGGTGTTCACCTCGCGACCGCTCACCCGTCCGCTCGAGGTCACCGGCGAGATGTCGGCGACGCTCTGGGCCTCGAGCGATGCGCACGATACCGACTGGGCCATCATGCTGCTCGACGTCTTTCCGGATGGTCACGCCGAGCGGGTGCAGGACGGCTTCGCGCGGGCGCGATTCCGGAAGGGGCTCGACCGCGAGGTGCTGCTGGTGCCGGGGCGGGTGGAGCGCTACGACCTCGACCTGTGGTTCACGTCCACCGTCTTCCAGCCCGGCCATCGGCTTCGGGTCAGCATCTCGTCGGCGCTGTTCCCCAAGTATGACCGCAACCTGAACACGGGTGGGAACAACGAGCGGGACTCGACGTTCGTGGTGGCGCACCAGCGGGTGCTCCACGACGCGGCGCACCCGACGCACGTGGTGCTCCCGGTGGTGCCGCGGTAGACAGAGGCCGTGATCGAGGCCGTACCCTTGTACTGTGCCTCCGCGCTGCACGGCCACCGGAGGCCTCCCGACCTGCGCCTGTCGCTGGCGGCGCGGCGCTGGGGCGGGTGGGCGCTGAGGCCCTGGGGAGCCTTACAATTCAGTTCACCGCCGGAGCGCCCCAGCGCCTGTGGCGGGATCCGCACGCCGCAGCTAGAGCGCCAGACGCTAGGCATCATGGCTTCCGACCGTCAGGAGATGCGATGAACGCTATCCAGGGCCAGGCCACCAGCAAGGTGCCGGAGGTCACGCTGCTTTTCTGGATCATCAAAATTGCTGCCACTACGCTTGGCGAAACCGGCGGCGATGCAGTGTCGATGTCGATGAATCTCGGTTACCTCGCGGCAACCGGCATCTTCGCCGCGTTGTTCGTCGCCGCTGTAAGCGTACAGATCGCCGCCAAACGATTCCACCCGTACGTATACTGGGCCACCATTGTCGCGACGACTACCGTTGGCACCACGCTCGCCGATTTTGTGACACGCTCCCTCCGTATCGGCTACTCGGGTGGTAGCTCACTCCTGCTAGTGCTCCTGCTCGCGTCGCTCGCGGTGTGGTATCGCGCGATGGGCACGGTATCGGTCGAGTCGGTGAGCATGCCTAGGTCCGAAATGTTCTACTGGGCAACAATCATGTTCTCGCAAACCCTAGGCACCGCGCTCGGCGACTGGACTGCGGATACGGCCGGTCTGGGTTACTTAGGTGCGGCGGCCGTCTTCGGGGCGCTGCTGATATTTGTCGCCGGCGCATACTTTTGGACCCGCATCTCGCACACAGTGCTGTTCTGGGCAGCCTTCGTGTTGACACGTCCGCTTGGCGCTGTGGTCGGCGATTTTCTTGACAAGCCGGTCGCGTCTGGCGGCCTCGCCTTGAGTCGCTATTCCGCATCGGCGGTGCTGGTGGTGTTCATCGTTGTCTGCATCATGTGCTTCAAGCACAAGCCAGCCAGCACGAGCCATTGAGGATGACAGGACTGATGCCTCACAACAGCATGCAGCGGACGGCGCTATGCGCCGCCACTGATGCTGGGCGTTAGGTCTCAGCGGCCCCCGCTTGCGAGTCCGGGCCATTCTTCCAAGATTTCAGCCATGCCTGCTCCCGCCTTCGATTTCAGCCGCCTAAGCCCTGCCGAGCGCATCCAGCTCGCGGAGGACCTCTGGGAGAGCGTGCCGGTGGAGTCCGTCCCGCTCTTGGAGAGTCATCGTGCAGAGCTCGATCGACGGCTGGCGCTGCATCGCCAGGATCCCCTCCGGGGACGACCGTGGGACGAGGCGATGCGGGATCTTGAGGAGCGCGGCGGATGACGCCGCGCTTGCTTCTTGAGCCGGACGCAGAGCTTGATCTGGAGGGGGCCCGCATCTGGTTTGAAGAACGCTCGAAGGGGTTGGGAGCGGAGTTCCTACGAAACGTTCGAGCCACCCTGGCCGTGGCGGAAGAAACGGTCACAGCGGTGATCGGCTGCCTCCACACCCGGCGAGACCCGACGATCTGGCAATCGCGCCGTGAGCAACCGGGGACATAGGTAACAGAGTTGTCCGGGAACATAGGTAACACTGTGGGGGCTAGCCGCGAATGATGTAGTCCCGTTCGTCGAGCTTGGCGAGCAGGACGGTGTTGAAGTAGATCGACCAGATGCCATCGGCGGTCTCCTCCAGCCCGATCAGGTGGTTGGTCAAGCTGTTGGCGATAAAGAGCAGGCGGTGCTGGAAGCGAAACGTCCCGCCGGTGGTGATCTTCTTGACGAGGAAGTGCCCCGGGTACTCCTGGGGCGGCAGCTCCCGCGGGTACGGCCGAGGGGAGGGCCGGTACCGCGAGGCCGGTGTCTGTCCGCCCAAGGCGTCGTGAGGCCGCTCCTCGTTGTACTCGGTCCGGAAGTGATTGAAGGCGCGCTGTTGGGCCGCGGCATTCGCACGGGGCGGGCGGATGGCGCGGCGCTTCAAGGTCTTGTGCATGCGCTCGTGGGCCCCGTTCTGTTGGGGCGGCCCGGGTGGATCCGCTGATGCTGGATGCCGAGGCGCATCCACCAGACGTTGAGCTGGGAGAGGCCGTGGATGCCGCTGGTGGCGAACGGGACCCCGTTGTCGGTCCGGATCGCCCGCGGCAGGCCGTAGGTCCGGAAGGCGCGCTCGAAGTGCCGCCGCGCCCCCACGCCATGGGTCGAGGGCAGTCCGTGGCAGGTCAGCAGGTAGCGGGTGTGCTGGTCGGCGATGGTCAGCGGGTAGCAGTAGATCCCGTCGCGGGTCGGGAACTGGCCTTTGAAATCGGCGGTCCAGAGGTCGTTCGGCGCGGCGGTGGTCAATGGCACGACCCCCGGGTGCTGATGGGGGCGCCGCCGCCGCCGCCGCGCCAGGAGCCCGCGGCGCCCGAGCAGGTCGTTCACGGTGCTCACGGCCGGCCAGTCCATCCCAAGATGCCGCGGCTCGAGGTAGTCCAGCAGCTTGCCCGCGCCCCAGTCGGGATGTTTCCGCCGGGTCACACAGAGCAACTCGGCCAGCGCCGATGCGATCCGGTGGGGACAGTGGTGGGGGGCGCGGCTCCGATCGACCAGGCCGTTGCGGCCGTGTGCCTCGAAGCGGGTCAGCCACTTGTAGCCGGTCTTCCGGCTGATGCCGTAGCGGGCGCAGAGCTCGGTCACGGGGTAGAGCCCCTGCCGATGATCGGCGATAAACTGGGTGCGCTGGTCCATGAGTACGATCTCCATCCACGGCATCGGTCTGGCTCCCATCGCGGGGGTAGACCGAGCAGTTTAGGGGGAGTGTCACCCATGTTCCCGGACAGAAGTGTTACCTATGTACCCGGTTTGTACCCCGTTGAGACCTAACCTGCGCTTGTAGCTGGCGGCGCGCCGGGCGCTTGAACTCCTCGATTCGCCGCAGCAAAAGCGCCAGACGTTGGGTGCCTCGTCCCAGTTGATCCCGAGGTCGCGGACATTGGCCGCTTCCGGGGTCACTCGATCGCGCGGGATGCCGGTCGACTCGACGACGACCTCAACAGGCGCTCCCAGAGTGCCGCGGCTTCCGGCGTGCCTGGCGCGATGTCCAGGCTGCGCATGATGGCACCGTGGAGTTCGCCGACTGTCCGCGCCTTCGCCGTTTCTGCAGCTGGCAGCTCAACTCCTAAAGCTCCTTCGATATCCCAGACCAATTCAACGCTATCTAGGCCCATGAGCGGTCTCGGCGAAGGACGAGTGCACCTAACCCGCGCTTCTGCTGCCGGGGCCCTGAACGCTTGGCCGCCGCCGGGTATCTCTGACCCGGTTGGTTGGCGGCGGCCTCAGCAGGCCCCCGCAGCAGAAGCGCAAGCCGTTAGCCAGCGTACCCGAGCGCCATTCCCGTTGGTGACCAAGTGGCTTGACGATGGCTTGACGGTCAGGCACTAGCCTTCGCATCAGAAGGATTCAATGAGCGCGTCACTCCACCTCGACGAGGGAGGCTCTGTGCGAGCGATGTTAGCAGCTCTGCTTCTGAGGGAGGCACTTGTGGCGAGACATCGTGCGGCAGTCGGGGCGCTGCTCTTGGTTCTGGCGTTGGTATCGACCGGGGAAGCCCAATCCCCCGTTCTCGTTCCAGGGGTACGAGTCCGTGTTACTGAGAGTTGTCTGGTCGACCTGCCAAGCGGCCCGACTCAATGCGCCGTGATAGTCGGCCGGCTGCGGTCGTGGACGCCCGACAGCGTCTTTGTCCAGCAAGGGTCTGGCGCCGATCGGGCCGTCGCGCGCAGTGGCGTGAGGCTGGTCGAGGTGAGCGATGGGGTTAGGTCGTACAAGACGCTGGGGACTTTCGTCGGTGCCGGAATCGGACTGGCGATCGGGTTGGCAGTTCCCTGCCGTTCTGAATCCTCCAACTCGGCGGTGGCAGAGCTTGATTATGTCTCATGCACTTTGTTTAGGTGGGTCATCGTCCCCATTTCGGTCGGAATCGGGGCAGGCGGGGGACGGCTCGTTGGCACGTTCATCCGGTCTGAGCAGTGGGTCAGCTTGGGTGGCGACGTGGCCACGGTCCGAATCGTGCCTCGCGGCACGACCGGTCTTGCCGTCGTCATGAGCGTTCCTTTTTGAGGACCTATGCGACAATTCCCGCTGATCCTCACGGTCATATCCGGCCTCTCCGCCTGCGTGAACTGGCCGGGAGTGAGGCATCCGCAACCGTCGGATGACAGTGTCATGATGAAGACTGTGGTGACGGACCGAAGCGTAAGGCTCCCCAGGATCTGCCCCGCCGGAGTGGCGCTGCACTCGCGCTTCGATAGCATCCCGGCTGGCTATCGGGAGATCGCGCACCTGACGGCGAGTGGTGATTGGGATGCGGTGAGCAATACAATGCTTTACGAAGCGCAGCTCCGGAAGGCCGCCAGGCTGGGGGCCAACGGCCTCATTGTCGATAGCCTTCGCGAAGCCAGCACACTCGGCAAGCTGGTTGAGCTCCGCACGGGATTGATCATCCCACAGCGCCGGTCCTTCGCGACCGCCATCTTGTTGCCGGCGGATACGCTGCGGGTACGGCTGGCGTGCCCGTCGAAGAGGAGGACCACCGTGGACTCGGACTGAGGGCGCTACGATGTGATGGACACCGCGCTCGCCTCGATATTCGAGGCACGGAGGTGTCCCATGTCCAAGTTTCGCCGGGCCTTCAGTCCGGAGTTCAAGCAGGAAGCCGTTCGCCTGGTCACCGAGGGCGGGCGGCCCCTCGCCGAGGTCGCCCGCGAGCTGGCCCTCCGGCCCGAGCAGTTGCGGGGCTGAAAGAAGCAGTTGGTGGCGACCGGGGAGCTGCCCCCGCCGGTGCGGCGGGAGACGGCCGAGGAGGAGCGGCGTGGTTCGCGAGAGGATCAGCGTGAAATGCGCCGTGATCGCCTGTTTGCGGGGCGAATATCCCCTGATCCTGATGTGTCGGGTGCTGTCCATGTCGCGCGCGGCGTTCTACGCCTGGCAGCAGCGACCGCCCAGTGCCCGGGCGCAGGAGGACCGTCGGCTCAGCGTGGCCCTTGCCGCGACGCGGGCGAGCCACTTGTAGCCGGTCTTCCGGCTGATGCCGCCGCGGGTGCAGAGCTCGGTCACCACGTAGAGTCCCTGCCGATGATCAGCAAGAAAGGCGATTCGTTGGTCCATGGGGGCAGTCTCCGACCACGGCATCGGTCTGGCTCCCGTCGCAGGGGTAGACCGTGCAGTTTAGGGGGAGTGTCACCCATGTTCCCGGACAGAACTGTTACCTATGTACCCGGTTTGTACCTCCGCGCTGCCTAACCTGCGCTTGTAGCCGTCGGCGCTCGGGGCGCCTGAGTTCCTCGGTTCGGCAGTCCTCCTCGAAGCGAGCTGCGGAAGAATTAGGTTGACTCTGCGTCGGGATCCGCCCGCTGCAGCTAAACCGCAAGACGTTAGGCCGCTAACGGTATAGACCGGGCCCACGGTAAGAGACCGATCAGGGCCCAAGGCGCTTCGCCGGCTTCATTGGAACAGAGCCGCTGATAACGGCGAAACCCCGCGTTCAGATCAGCGTAGGGTGATCCGATCACTAGCCCGTCACGGTGTCTCCTGGGAGTTCCGATGAACGAAGTCTCGATGGTCCGACTCTACGTCCTTCGGGCCACCTACCTCCTGATCGTCGTTGGTGTAGGCGCCATGATCTGGCCGCTCCTGTTAGACGCGCCGGAAACTGCGGAGCACTTCCGAGGGGTCACGTGGTGCCTTCTCAGCACTGTCGCCTTGCTCG
>JBDSIN010000131.1:0-10175 GCA_039917955.1 Candidatus Limnocylindria bacterium | reverse complement strand
GACGCAACGAGCAACTACGGCGGTTGGCAGGATGCCGAGTTCGAACGCCTGCTCGAACGCGCCTCTTCGACGACCGACCCTGCAGCGCAGGCCGCCGCATTCGCCGCCGTTGACGCTCGGGTCGATGAGCAGGCGCCCGTGATCCCGTGGTCCTACGCCTCCAACTGGTGGCTCGTGCGCCCCGGGCTGCGCGGCCTGGGCAACCTGACCATCGGCCTCCTCGACTTCGGTCGCGTGTCATGGGAGTGATCAGCCGATGAGCAGCCGAGCGACCCGCATCGGTGTGATCGTCGCGATGGCGGCCGTTCTGGTCACCGCGGCGCGGCCAGGGTCCGTGGCAGGGTTCAGCGGCTTCGGTGCGCAGAGTGCCGATTCAACCTACGGCGTCGAGATGGTCTTTGACGTGTCGCTTCCCGGAGGGCCGCCGGATCGACTTGAGCTGCTGCTCCGCTTCACCGGATCCGATGATGCCTTCGTTGCCCCGGTGACCGCGACCGGGAGATCGGCGCGCTACCGGTGGGACGCGGCTACGCGGTCGGTGACGCCGAACACCCGCGTCGACTACCAGTGGCGCGCCACCGATGGTGGCCGCGTGACGCTGAGTCCGCAGCGGACGCTGCTTTACGACGACGACCGACCCGGCCTCAACTGGCGGACGGCGCGTTTCGGTGATGCGACCGTGCACTGGTACGGCAACGCCGAGAGTTCGGCGCGCCGATTCGGCGAGATCTCGTCCGACGCCGCCGCCCGCGCGGAGGAGCTCCTCGGCCACGATCTCGCCGGCCCAGTCGACATCTTTGTCTACCAGTCGCGCGACGACTTCTTCGGCGCCCTCGGCCCGGGAGCTCGCGAATGGATCGGGGCGGCAACCTACCCGTGGCTGCGGACAATCTTTATGTGGCTCGGCGGGGGTTCGACCTCGTTCCTCGAGACGACGATCATCCACGAGGTGACGCACGTCGTCTTCCAGGACGCGACCGACAACCCGTTCCACGAGCCGGCGAAGTGGTTCAACGAGGGACTTGCGACCTGGTCCGAACTGGAGACCGCCGCCGCTGAGCGGGTCGTAGTTGCGTCGGCGGCTTCAGGCGGTCTTCTCGCCTTCGGAGCGATCCGCGAGTCGTTCCCGATCGGCGATGCCGCGGCGCGTCTCTCCTATGCGCAGGGCGCGACCATGGTGCAGATGATCATCGATCAGTACGGTGAGGTGGCCATCGCCGACATTGCGGCCGCCTGGCAGGACGGTGCCAGCGATGACGAGGCGCTGGAGGCGGGGACCGGGCAGCCGGCGGGCGTCCTGTACGCGGACTACTTCGCTTCGTTCGGGGTGGCCGCCCCGCAACCGATCGAGCCGGCACCCATCCTGCCGTCGAATGTCGACCTGCCGCCGCAACCGGTCTTCTCCGGGGAGCCGGCGCCCGAGCCGACGGCCACCGTCGCCGCCACACGGACCCCGTCGGCGCCTGGCGAGCAGCCGACTGACGGAACGGCACGGATTGCGCTCATCGTGGTTGCCGGCCTGGGAACGGGGGCTGTAGTGGCGATGGTGCGTGCCGGTCGGCGCCGCGGCCGGAGTGGCTCATGAGGTTGCGATCAGCCCGCGCGGGTCTGCGCTGGGGCTGGGTGGTGAGCATGGGTGCGGCGCTGGCGCTGATCGGCTTTGTCGGATACGCGCAGTGGAACGGATCGCTGGCCCGGGCCCAGTTCACCACCTCCATCCAGCAGGCCGGCGCCCGCGCCGTTCTCAATTTTGAACAGGAGCAGGCGGAACTGCGGGAGCAGATCGGGGCCGCCGAGGCCGAGGTCCAGCGATTCCAGGAGTCCTCGACCACCTCGTCGGCGGCGCTGGCTAAGTTGAACAGCCAGTTGGCCGCGGCGCGGCTGGCGGCGGGACTCACGCGCATGCGCGGCCCGGGCGTGGTGGTCGAGATCGCCGATTCGAACCGGGTCGTGCCGGCAGGGGAGAACCCGGCCAACTTCATCGTGTTGGTGGATGACCTGCGCGACATCGTCGCAGCGCTGTGGGCATCGGGAGCCGAGGGGATCGCCATCAACGGCGAACGGCTGGTGGCGACCTCGTCGATCTACGGCGTCGGTGCGTCCGTCCTGGTCAACACGGCGTTCCTCTCGCCGCCGTTCCGTGTCGAGGCGATCGGATCGGATGGGCTCCTCGATCGGTTCCTGCTCGACGCCGCATTCCGCGGTCGCGTTGGGCAGCGGGTTGATCTCTTCGCCCTCGAATTCGCCACCGCGCCCAGGCTGGAGATCGAGCTGCCCGCGTTCATTGGCAATACCCGGTTCCGTTGGGCCGTTCCGTCGGAGCCGGTGCAGTGATGCGCGGACGCGCGGCGCAGTACTCGCTGGTTGCGGTCGCGATGGTGATCGGCCTGCTGGCGGTCGGACAGCTGCGATCGCAGTCCAGGCCGGCGGAGGTGACCAGGCTCTCCGCCCAGGAGCTCTCGGTACTGATCGAGACGCTCACCCAGCGCAACCGCGAGCTGCGCACCGGTCTGGCCGACATCCGCGAGCAGGTCCGCGAGTACACGCTGCTCGAATCGCAGGGCCAGAGCGCCATCGACGTCAGCCGCGAGGATCTGCGTCGGATCACCGCCTTCGCGGCGCTCGCCCCGGTCGAAGGCCAGGGGATCGTCATGATCGTGGACGGCGATCTCGACGCGATCGCTCTCAACGACCTGATCAACGAGCTGCGCAACGCCGGCGCCGAGGCGATCGCGGTGGATGAGGTGCGTATCACGGCCCGATCCGTCGCCATCCAGGGCGCGCTGTCGCTGCAGGTGGACGGGGTCGCCATCGCAAAGCGCTTCTCGCTGCGGGCGGTCGGCTCACCGGAGGGGCTGCTCGCCGCGGTGGAGCGCCCAGGTGGCATCATCTCCCAGTTGAAGCTGTTCGTGAGCGCCACCATCCAGGTGCGCCAGTCTGAATCGGTCCAGTTGCCGGCGACCGCGATGTCGCTGGCTCCGACCGTGGGAGAGGCGGGGGAGTGAACAAGTCCGGAACCGTCAACGACCTGATCAATCGCGCCCTCGATACTGCGCACCAGAGCGGAGCCGGATACGTGGACGTCCGCGTTGTGGAGCGACAGACCGAATCGCTCACGGTGAAGAACGGGGCGCTCCAGCAGGCCGGTGCCGACCTGTCGGCCGGCTTCGGGGTACGAGCCCTGGTCGATGGCGCGTGGGGTTTTTCAGGCAGTGCCCGCCTCGAGCCGGGCGAGGTGGAGCGGGTGGCGCGTGAGGCGGTAGCCATCGCGCGGGCCAGCGCCCTTGCCCAGCGGGATCCGATTCAACTGGACGACTCGCCGCCCGTGGTGGCCGCCTACAGCACACCCTACGTCGAGGATCCGTTCGCCGTTCCACTCGACGAGAAGCTGCGGATCCTGATGGAGGCTGATGCCGCCATGGCCCGGGTCCCGGGTGTCAACGTGCGCAGCAGCAGCATGGAATTCGCGCGAGAGGAGAAGATCTTCGCCTCATCCGACGGGGCGCGAATCGAGCAGGATCTTCTCGAGGTCGGTGCCGGGATGGAGACGCGTGCGGCCAACGATTCCGAGGTCCAGCGCCGGAGTTTCCCGCAGTCGGCCGGCGGCCAGCATGTCACGGGCGGGTTCGAAGCGATTCGCGCGCTCGGACTTGCAGACCACGGGGAGCAACTGGCGGAAGAGGCGGTCGCACTGCTGACCGCGCCGCAGTGTCCCTCGGGACGGATGACGGTGATCATCGGATCCTCACAGCTCGCGCTGCAGGTGCACGAATCGTGCGGCCACCCGATCGAACTCGACCGGGTGCTGGGCATGGAGGCGAGCTTTGCCGGAACGAGCTTCCTCACCCTCGACAAGCTCGATCGGCTGCAGTACGGCAGTCCGATCGTGAACATCGACGCGGATGCAACCGTGCCCGGGGGCCTCGGCACCTTTGGCTTCGACGACGAGGGCGTTTCGGCGCAGAACGTGCCGATCGTGGAGGCCGGGAGATTCGTCGGCTACCTCACCAGCCGCGAGACGGCTCCGGTGATCGGGCGACGCAGCATGGGCAGCAGCCGCGCGTCTGGCTGGAACGTGATCCCGTTGATTCGGATGACCAACGTGAACCTGCGCCCTGGCGCAGCCGGGACCCTCGAGGACCTGATCGCGGACACCAAGGACGGTATCTACATGGCCAGCAACCTCTCGTGGAGCATCGATGATCGTCGCCTGAACTTCCAGTTTGGCACCGAGATCGGCTGGCTGATCAAGGACGGACGGCTGGGCCAGATGGTCAAGAATCCGACCTATACCGGCATCACGCCGGAGTTCTGGGGCAGCTGTGACGCCATCTGTGGGGAGTCAGAGTGGAATCTGTGGGGGCTGCCGAACTGCGGAAAGGGCGAGCCGATGCAGACACACCGCGTCGGCCACGGCGCAGCGCCCGCCCGATTCAGAAATATCCAGGTAGGAGTCGGCCAGTGGTAGCCACGCGCTGGGACCGCGCCGCTATCGAATCGTTGGTGGGGCGGGCGCTCGCCGAGGTCCGCGAGGGCGAGGCCGAGGTGATCCTCACCTCTCGGGATGCTGCCTTGACCCGATTCGCCAACTCGCGCATCCACCAGAACGTCGCTGAACACGACGCCACTATCCGCGTCCGCGTGGTGGATGACGGGCGCACGGGCGTGGCGTCCACCAACAGGACCGATGCGGATGGCCTCCGCGGCGTCGCCGCACGCGCGGTGGCCATCTGCCGGCGCGCAACTCCGAACCCCGGCGGCGCACCGCTCTCCGGCCCGGTGCCATCGACCGCTCCGCCCGATCTGGGCTTCGCCGACGCAACCGCTCGGAGTGATCCGGAGATGCGCGCCGTCGGTGCGAGAGCGGTGATCGTTGCCGGCGATGCTGCGGGTCTCGAGACGAGTGGCGCCTTCTCCACCGAGACGGCCATGCTGGCGGTCGCCAATTCCCGCGGGATGTGGAACAGCCACACGATCACCCAGGCAAAGCTGCTGACGGTGATGATGGACGGGAACGGCGCATCGGGCTACGCACAGACCACCGGCACGGACGTCCGCGCCATCGACGCGACCGCAGTCGGCGAGGAGGCCGCCGACAAGGCACTGCGCAGCCGCGACGCCCAGGATCTGGAGCCGGGCAGCTATCCGGTGATTCTCGAGGAGTACGCGGTGGCGACCATCCTCGAGTATCTGTCGTGGATGGGGTTCTCGGCGCTGGCCGTGGAGGAGGGGCGCTCCTTCATGGAGCTGGGCAAGCAGGTGATGGGCACCAACGCATCGATATGGGACGACGGACTCGACCCGAGTGGTCTGCCGACAGCGATCGATTTCGAGGGGGTGCCGAAACGCCGAGTGGACCTGATCGTGGATGGGGTGGCACAGGCCGTGGTGCACGACACCGCAACTGCCCAGCGCGCCGGCGTGCAATCGACCGGCCACGGGCTTCCCGCCCCGAACGCAGTCGGTCCGTTGGCGTGGAACCTGTTCATGGCCGCCGGGTCGAGCTCGAAGGAGACGATGCTGAGCGGCATCGAGCGCGGCGTCTGGGTGACCCGCCTGCACTACGTGAACATCGTCCACGCAAAGCGCGGCATCCTGACGGGCATGACCAAGGACGGTACCTTCCTGATCGAGGACGGACGCATCACGCGGCCCATCCGTAACCTGCGGTTCAGCCAGTCGATCCCCGATGCGTTCAGTGCGATCGAGGCGATCGGCGAGGAGACGCGGCTGGTGGCAGCCGAATACTCGGGCATCACGGCGCGTGTTCCGGCGCTGCGGATTGCGGAGTTCGGGTTCACCGGTGCCACCGCCGCTGAGCAGGCCGAGTGAGCGTGACGGCAGTCGATCTGCGGATCGGTGACCGAATCGGCCTGCGCAAGGCCCATCCGTGTGGGAGTCGTGAGTGGCGGGTGGATCGCCTCGGCGCCGATATCGGGCTGGTCTGCGGTGGATGTGCCCACCGCATCCTGATGGACCGCCTTACCGTTGAGCGGCGGTTCACCGGTCATCTCGAGCGCGGCCCCGAAGCCGAGGGCTGACCGATGGCCCACATCGACCTGTCGCCCCACCCCGATCCGGAGGCGCTGTTGGACGTCGGCTCGGTTTTCCGTAATCGATCGTTCCTGCTGTTGTGGGCTTCGCAGCTGCTCAGCCAGTTGGCCAGCAACATGGTCCTGGCGGCGCTCATGGCGACCGTTGTGGCGGCGACCGGCTCAAACACCGCCAACGCGGTCCTGATCCTGACCTTCCTCGTCCCGGCCGTCGCCTTCAGCGCCATCGCCGGCGTGCTGGTCGAGCGCAGCGACGCTCGCCTGATCCTGCTCGGTTCGAATGTGCTGCGCGCCGCCGGGATGGTCCTGTTCATCTTTGTCGGCACCAATGTGGCGCTGATCCTGGTGATCAACCTGTTCGTCGCCACCGTGACTGCCTTCTTCGCCCCCGCCGAGCTGACCTCGCTGCCGCGCATCGTGAAACACCGCCACCTGATGGCGGCCAATTCGATCTTCGTATTGACCGTGACCGGCACGTTCGCCGTCGGGTTCGGCTTCCTCGGACCACTCCTGTTGACGACCGCCGGCGCGGTAACGGTGTACGTCGTGGTCGCGATCATGTTCGGCCTCGCCGCGCTCGCGATCATTCCGCTGCCGGCGGTCAAGCCCGAGGTGCACGGCGTACCGAGCGAGGCGGAAGCCAGCCGCGCCCTGCGGGCCGTGTTCGAGCAGGTGCGCGAGGGGCTCGCCTTCGTGCAGTCCAACCCCAAGACCGCCTGGTCGCTCATCTATCTGGGAATCGCCAGCAGCCTGCTCGGCGTGATGGGCGCCATCGGGCCCGGATTTGCGACCGACATCCTGCGCCTGCGTCCCGCCGACTTCTTCTTCGTGATGGGCCCGGCCGGGATCGGCGCGGTGGTGGGGATCCTCTTCGTCAACGCCTACGGCAAGAACCTGCCTCGTCGGCTGCTGATCGACTCTGGACTGCTGGCGATGGGGGTGACGATGCTGGCGCTGGCCGTCGTCAAGCCGATCACCTTCTTCCTGTCGCCCGCCTTCCAGCCGATCGAGCAGACTTTGCCTGAAGCTCTCGCGCCGATCGTCTCGCTCGTCGCGCTGGTGGTGGTGATCGCGACGACCGCCGGAGTCGAGTACGCCTTCGTGGCGATCCCCGCGCAGACGTCGCTCCAGGAGGAACTGCCGTCGGAGGTCCGGGGTCGGATCTTCGGGATCCTCAACACGCTCCTGTCGGTCGCATCGTTCCTTCCCGTGCTCGTGGCCCCGGTCAGCGCAGACCTGCTGAACCTCGTCTTCCCGGGCGCCGGGATCCCGGTGGTGATGGGGCTCCTTGGCCTCATCATCCTGTGGGCCGGCATCGCGTCGTGGCGACGGAATGCCGCAGCCGGACTTCATCGGAGCCGACCCTTCAAACCGTCTTCGGGCGGGGAGCAGGCGGCGGCCGGTGAGTACTAGGCTGCTCGCCGACACGATCCTGTGCGGCCAGGTCGCCGTTGCCTTCGTTCCCGGGCAGCCTGAGGTCGGGCGAGGCAAGCGGGTCGAGACCGCGGAGGCGATAGCCATCCGTGACGGGCACGTCACGGCGGTGGGGCGACGGACAGATCTGCTCGCGTCGACGAGTGGTGCTCGCGTGTTGGATTTCGGAGACGCGGCCATCATCCCGGGGATTCATGACTTCCACCTGCACCTTGTCGGCATGGCCCGCGCGCGGCGTGACCTGCGCCTTGACAGCCTTGAGCGGTTCGAGGATGCGTTGGCCGTGGTTCGAGCGGCCACCGAATGGCTGCCGAGCGATGGCTGGTTGCGGGGGCGGGGGTGGGCAGAGCAACTGCATGCGCGACGTGATCCGTTCCTGCTGGCGGCGGCCTCTGCCGGCCGCCAGGTGCTGCTGTACTCGCACGACTCCCACTCGGCGTGGGCCTCGCCAGCTGCGCTGGCAGCCGCTCGTGTCGGGGTCGGAACGCCCGATCCACCAGGTGGCCGAATAGAGCGAGACGGAGACGGCGTGCCGACCGGTGTCTTGCGCGAGGCTGCCACCGACCTCGTTGAAGCGGTGGCCGGACGCCTGCGCGGCTCCGAGCTCGAGAAGGCGCTCGACGAGACGCTGACCGAACTGGCCGCACTCGGAATCACCGGCGCCACCGACGCGGGTGACACGACCGATACCAACGGTATCGGTGACTACGCATCTCTTGGAGACCGCGCGTCGCTGATCCTCTCGTTCCGCAAGAGCATCGAGGGCAGGCTGCGGCTCACGGTCAACCTGCCGGCCGCCGCGATCCCCGCAGCAGCCGCTGCCAGAATCCGCACCGGGGCGGTCGTGCCGGACAGCGACACCATGCGATGGGGATGGGCCAAGGCCTACGCCGACGGCGCCCTCGGTTCTCGCACAGCGGCGCTCTTTGCCCCGTACACCTGCGGGGAAGGGGCGGGCCTCGGGATCGCACGGTTGAGGCCCGCGGAGCTCACCGACATCGTCGGAACAGGGAGGCGAGCCGGGATCTCCGCGGCCGTGCATGCGATCGGCGACCGTGCAGTGGCGATCGCCCTCGATGCCATCGAGCATGGTGGCGCGCGCCTTCCCGGCGCTCCGGCGGATCGGATCGAACATGCCCAACTGGTCCGTGCCGCCGATCGTCCGCGATTCGGTGAACTCGACGTCACCGCCAGCATCCAGCCGATCCACTGCGCATCCGACCGTGACCTCAGCGAGGCATGTTGGGCCGACCGTCTCGGCGACGCCTACGCGTACCGGTCGCTGGAGGCGGCCGGGGCTCGCCTGGCAATCGGCACGGACGCCCCGATCGAATCGGTCAACCCATGGCAGACCCTGTTCGCCGCGGTGCATCGGCGCACGCCGGGTGATGGCACCCCCGACTGGCGGCCCGGGGAGGCGCTCGATGTCACGACCGCGCTGGCGGCCATGACCTCGGGTCCGGCGCTCGCTGCGGGACGCGCGGACGTCGGTCATTTGCACGCCGGGGCGGTGGCCGATCTTGCGGTGCTGAACACGGATCTGGCAACGCTGTTGGCCGGGGATGAGCCGGTGGCGGACGTCCGGTCGCTCCTGACGCTTGTCGACGGCCGGGAGGTGCATCGATCCTGACCGATCCTGCGTGAATCGCATTGCGGGGCGAACGGGCGCGGCGTACGATCGCGTCGATCGGGGCGGAAGATGAAGGTGGAGGCGCTGACGGTGGCAGGACAAGACGATTCGGGATCGAAGGGAGTTCTAGAGGACGGGCTGGTCCCCGTCGGCCCCGGTGAGGCCAGCACGTCATTCGATCCGACGAGGCTCGATTTTGGCCACTACATCGGGATGACCATTGCGGAGTTGGCCGCGGTCGATGCGGACTACCTGCGCTGGCTTGAGCGTCATCCGTCTGGCCACCGCTATCGTTCGGAGATCCAGCGCGTGCTCGGGGTGACTCGTTTCTCCACCGACTGGCGCGAGTAGGGTCGGCTTATGGCCGGAATCGAGCAGCGCAGTTTCAGCGCGCCTGACGAGTCGTACCCGTCGGACGACGGGAGCACAACCGACATCGTCCAGATTGGCGACAACGCGGTCATGCGTTCGGTGATGCTTCCCGGATGGAGTTGGGAGCAGTACGTCAAGCCGATGGCCGGCAGTGACTCCTGCCCGATGGAACACCGCGAGTACATCGTCTCTGGGCGCATCCGCTATCTGATGGACGACGGAACCGAGCTGATCGGCGAGGCGGGGGACTACCTGGAGATCCAGCCCGGGCATCTGGCCTGGGTCCTCGGCGAGGAGCCCTGCGAGACGATCGACTGGTAGAGGCGCAGCGCCAGGACCGCGGTTGCCATGCGCACGCGTGTACGCCAGAATGCGCTTCCCAACGGGCGGCTAGCTCAGCTGGTTAGAGCACTTGCTTGACATGCCTCAGGCCCCTGAGCGGTGTAGGTAGACTCCCCCCAAACACGACCGCGGCGAGCGAACGCGCCCGAGTTATCGTGGTATTCGCGAACGGGGAGGCCTGCATACGTGCCATCCAAGTGGGCGATCCGCGAGCAGGTCATCCTCGATGCCGTAGCGAACCTGTCCGAGCAGTTTGACCCGAGTTCAGAGGCTGTCAAAGAGGCGATTGGCCTGCCAGATCGCGAGTTCGCGGTCGGGCTTCGAAGCCTCTACGAAGCTGAATA
>JBDSIN010000130.1:0-5541 GCA_039917955.1 Candidatus Limnocylindria bacterium | reverse complement strand
GCGATCACCTGGAGCGATGACTTGACCGTGAAGTCGCCGAACACGACGTTGTCGACGAGCAGATCGCCCCGAATCGCCTTCCCTGGATCCTCTTCGTAGGGGTCGACCGGTGTCGGCACGCCGTCGACTAGCGCCACGAAGTAGTCGAACTCGAAGGTCTTCTCCGGGTCGGTCGAGAGCGGACGCAGCTCCTTCTCGGCAAGCCCGATCTCGCTCGCCCGCAGGAACTTCCCGGGCTTGCCATCCTCGATCTTGACCAGCCACGTCGCTTCGGTCCACGTCGGCTCGCCCATGGCCTTTGCTGCGGCTTGGTTGGCGGCCGACAGGTATGGCTTGTTGTACCGGTCCTGGTCGAGCAGGTAACCGATCATCGCGAGCGCCAGCGCGCCCTCGGAGCCGGGCTTCGCCGGAAGCCACTTCCAGGCCTTCGCCGCGGTCTTCGAAAAGCGCGGATCGACCACCACGAATCGCATCCCGTTGTCGACGTTGTTCTGCATGATCCGGGGCGAGCGAAACGGCGGCCCGTAATTGCCCTCGAACGGCGACGAACCCACGAAGATCGCGAACTCACTGTTTCCGACATCGCCCTGCCAGTAGAACTTCTGACCGTTCTGCCACTTGCCATCGAGGTACTGCTCGGACATCGCCTTGCCGGTGAAGTACAGGCTGCCCTGGCAGACCGTCGTGTGGCCGTGAGCGTTGGTGGTGCCGTACCCGCCGAGGAAGCGCGAGATCAGGTCCTTGCGCGCCTCCTTGAGTCGGCCCCAGGCGAACGTGAACTGGTTGTTTCTCGGCCCGAAGTCCGGATGGTCCGGGTCGATGAGGTCGTCGAGGTGATCGGCGAACTCGACCTTGAACGCCTCCACGCGGGCCATCTTGGCGTCCGCGTCCTTCTCGTCATGGATCTTCTTGATGGCATCCGCCATCGCCTTCGCCAGGTCCTTGTCCGTCAGGACGTATGACTCGCGGAGGCCCGGCACAGGCCCTTCGCCGAACAGGTCGCCGCCCTCGACGATCTCCTCGATCGCCTTGGTGAAGTCGATCGTCACCCACTGGTTCTCGCCGCGCTTCGTGCCGGGCTTGCGCTTCACGACACTCACGAGACGGTACGGGTCGTACACGGACTGCAGCCCGGCCTGGCCCTTGGGGCAGATTGCCCCCTCCACCGTCCCCACGTCTGCGATGGGAGTCTCGTAGGGGATGTGGGGGTACATCGTCATGGGGTGATACGGGTTGCCGTCAATCTTGGTGGCGACCCCGTCAAGCAGCTTGACCTTGATCCCGCAGCCGGTGTTGCACTGCAGGCAGACGGTGTAGGCCTGGTTGCTCGCATCGACCAGCGGGTAACTGCCCTCGCCCGCCGGCTGGCCCTGCTGCGCTCTGACCAGGCGCCCGAACCCGGGCCACGCGCCGAGGAAGGCCACGCCGCCGCCGACAGCCGCACCGAGCTTGACAAAGGAGCGACGCGACAGGCCGCAGCCGTCGGGCCGCTCGTCGACTGCCTCGGTCCGCGGATCGTCGCTCATGCCGTTGCCTCCGGGTCACTGCTCTTGAGGAAGGGAAGCCGGTCACTGCCGACGAGGTAGGCCAGCACCGAGAGGCCGACGATCCCCATCGTCACCGACCACTCCATCAGGCTGGGGGCATAGTCGAAGCCCAGGTGTGGACCGGTGAACGCCTCGGCCAGGCCGTCCAGGTCGGGTATCGATAGCGCCGGAAAGATGATCGCCGTCCTGCCCACCGCCAACCCCAGCAGGACAAACGCGCCCATGAGTCCGGCGAGGGCGGGCGTGCGGAATCGGGCCGGGGCGGCCAGAACGGCGATCGGCACGATGATGCCGAGGCCAAGCTGGAGGATCCAGAACGCCCAGGCATAGGGGCCGAACAAGACCAGCTCGGCGACCGCCAGCGCATCGGGCACCTGGCTGTAGAACACCTGTGAATAGTCGACCCACAGGAAGTACCCCTTCGCCAGGAGAAGCGCCACCAGCGCGTAGCCCAGCACGCGCAGCAGGCGCGCCTCGCGGTCCCGGTCCGTGACTACCCCGAACCACGCGACGATCACCAGTACAACGGCGACGCCCGAGGCGAGGTTGAGGATGGGGAATTGGGCCGGCAGCATCGCGTTGTGGAAGCTGACCTGGCCGGCATTCACGCCCAGCAGAGCACCCACCCCGCCGCTCACGAAGAGGGCCACGAACAGCCCCACCGCCATCATCGGCTTTAGCCAGCGCCTCCGCCCAGTCATCACGGCCAGGAGTGATGCCAAGGCAATGACGAAGAACGCTGAGTAGCTCCAGACCAACTGCGCCAGTAGCGAGCCGAAGTTGGGCTGCAGGTAGACCTTCCAGATCCGCTCCATGTGGCCCAGGTCCAGCCCGATGTGAGCAAGCGCCGCCGGCAGGGTGACGACTGTCGTCCAGAGCGCGTAGCGCCCAATCCCGCGGAAGAGGGGCAGCTCGAACAGATAGTCCAAGCTGGCGACCATGAATGCTCCCGCGGCAAGCCCTGCGAAGAACAGGTACATCGCCACCCACAGGCCCCAGTTCACGTAGGAGCCGTAGGCCACGTCGCGCTCGCCGAAGAAGAGCCGGCTCCAGAAGCCATAGACCCCAAGCAGCACCGCAACGATGGCGATGGCGTAGAGGACGCGCTTGAACGTGATCATCGTTCCGTCTGTGCTCATGACAGGTAGTAAACGCGTGGCTGGGTGCCGAGCTCTTCCTTGAGCCGCATCACATTCGGTTGCGCGATGAGTCCGGCCACCAGGCTGTCTGGGTCGTTGGCGTCGCCGAAGAGCGTGGCCCGGCCGATGCACGAGGTGACGCATGCCGGCAGCTGGCCCACCTTCAGCCGATGCAGGCAGAAGTGGCACTTTCGCGCGTTTCCGATCGGCGACTTGCCGTGCTCGCGCTCCCGGGGCTCGCCGTACTCGAAGTTCGAGATCTCCTCGTAGCGACCGGCCGTGTCGCGACCGGCGATCGTGCCATCGAGGACCGGGTTGTCCGCGCCGTAGGTCAGGCCGAAGTCGGAGGTCCGCGCCCCGTAGGGGCAGGCGGTCAGGCAGGCGCGGCAGCCGATGCACTGGTCGTAATCGACGACGACAACGCCATCCTCGTTCGTGTACGTCGCGTTGACCGGACACACGGGGACGCAGGGCGGCTTCTCGCACTGCATGCACGGCCGGGGGATGAAGCGCCGACCGACGTTCGGGTAGGTCCCGAACTCCTCCTCGATGACCGGTCGGTAGACGACGCCCGGCGGCAACTTGTTCTCAGAGACGCAGGCGATGGTGCAGGCGTGGCAGCCCACACACTTGCGCATATCGATGACCATCACCCACCGCCGCTCCGACGGCGGCTTTGCGAGCGCGCGGACCAACTCCGCCCGCATCCGCTCGAGGACGTCCACCCGTTCGTTCGAACTCGACAGCGGCTCGACCGGACTGGCGAGCACCGATCCGCCCCGTTCGCGGGGGCCAGGCTGCAGGGCGAAGACCTCGTAGCCGGTGATCGCGGTAACGGCGCCGGCGCCTACAGCGCCCTTGAGGAAGCCGCGCCTCGAGAGACCAGGCCGCGCCCCAGGTTCGCCCTTGTCCATAGCCTCCCCGCGAGATGCCCGTTCACCGGGAATCAGGTCCGCTTGCGCCACGGTCGCAGAGTCAGCAATGGGCACCAAGGGCCAATCGTCCCGGATGCGCAGGGTCATCTAGCACTTGAAGTTGGAACAACGCCACTCAGGCGGCGTCGGCAGCCACCGCCCGGCCGAAGGTCACCAGAGCTCAACCACGACCGCTGTCAGGTCGGTACTCCCAGGAGGAATCAGGGCAAGCCCATCCGCGGTGGAAGCGCCGGAGAGCATGCCGGATCCAAGGTGCCGGGCGGGCGCACCTCGCTGCTGCTCGGGCCAGAGGCGCACTGGCATGGCTCGCCAGCGGTCCGCAGGAGCCCCGGCCACCTGGCGGAGATCGACCAACTGACGCTGCCGGTACGGGTTGTGGTGACCAGCCAGCCGGCGAATGACGGGGCGCGCAAGAACCTCATACCCCACCAGCAGCGCGAGGGGATTCCCCGGCAGCAATATCACAACCTTCCCTTCCACGAGCCCTGCGGCAGTCGGCCTACCAGGCCGGATCGCCAGCTGGCGGATGACGAGCTCGCCAAGGTCATCGACCGCGGCCAGCACGTGATCCCGCTTCCCCACCGACGTACCTCCGCTTGTGATCACCAGATCGCCCCGTCGGGTCAGGTCGAGCAATGCGGCGCGGATGGCAACGGGGTCGTCCTTCGATCGCACGACTTCGATGACTTCGCCGCCCGCCTGCTCGATCAAAGCCGCGAGCATCGGGCCATTCGCGTCGTAGATCTGGTCTTGCTGCACCTCACCTTCGTCGACGCGAGACCGAATCACGACTAGCTCGTCGCCGGTCACCAGCAGGCCAACCCGCGGTCGCCTTATGACGGCCACGGTTGACACTCCCATCGCCGCCAGCAACCCGACGCCAGGCGGGGTGAGGGCCGTTCCAGCCTCAAGCGCAATGTCGCCGGCCCGCAGCTCCTCGCCAGCCGAGCGGACATGATCGCCTGGCCTGACAGCGCCGCTGATCCGAAGCCGCTGACCGTCCATCCGCGCACGCTCGATCGGCACGACCGCGTCGGCCTGCCCCGGCACGCGCTGCCCGGTGGAGATCGGGACTCCCGCCGATCCGACCCACTCGTCTCCGTCGCGTTGCAAGTCGGCGCACTTGATCGCGAAGCCGTCCATAGCGGCATTTCGGAACCGCGGGAGATCGAACGACGCGATGACCGGCTCAGCGAGCACCGACCCGACGTGCGGCGGCGCCCGGAGGGCGGGCAGAGGGCGGACGAGGTCTAGGACTGCTTGTCGTGCTTGCTGGGGCGCAGCCAGCATCCGAGGTTCACTCCGTCCGACCATTGTCGCTATTGTGGCGACCCGTGATCCCCCAGGTGCGGATTGCGGCCCCTGCGCCCGTTCCCGGCCGCCGGTGTCGCGGCGAAGGACGGGATAAGGTAGATCGGCGGGGTAGCGGGAAAGCCACTAGACCTAGCCGCCACCACGACTGTCGGGCTATCCTGTCGCCCCAATGTCGTGCCCGTCCTGCGGCGCCGCCGCGAATCCCAACCAGAAGTTCTGCGCAGAGTGCGGAGCTCGCATGCAGCAGGCATGTCCTGCGTGCGGCGTGGCGTACGATGGATCGCCAAAATTCTGCCCTGAGTGCGGCGTTGGCCTGACGGCCGCAAGCACGTCCGTGGCGTCGGCACCCAGCAACGGCGCGGCGTCGCAGCCCGCTGTGGCGAACGCCCCGGTGGTTGCTCCCGGCGCCCCCGCATCGGAGATCGGCCCGGCGAGCAGCGTGGCCGAGCGCAAGGTGGTATCGGTCCTGTTTGCCGACCTGGTCGGCTTCACGACCATGTCCGAGTCGCGCGATGCCGAATCCGTTCGCGAGCAGCTGACCGAGTACTTCGGCGTGGCGCAGGAGATCATCACCCGCTACGGCGGGTTGGTGGAGAAGTTCATCGG
>JBDSIN010000129.1:0-4241 GCA_039917955.1 Candidatus Limnocylindria bacterium | reverse complement strand
ACCACCTCGAAGAGCGGGTCGTACTGCGCGACCTGATCGCCCTCCTTGACCAGCCAGCGCTCGATCGTCCCCTCGGTGACCGATTCGCCCAGCTGCGGCATCTTGATGGTGGTGACCATGTGTCCCTCTGTGGTTCGGAGCTTCGGTGCGCCCGGCGAAGCGTGTCCGTCGCCGAGCGCAGGGGTGAGCGTAGCGGATCAGTAGGCGGCGAGCGAGCGCGCGGCCTCGACGATCTTGGCCGGGTTCAGCATGAACCAGTCCTCGAGGTTGTGGTGGTAGGGCACACCGGGGACCTCGGGGCCGGCGAGGCGGGTGACCGGCGCATCGAGCGAATCGAACCCCTGTTCGGCGATCGTGGCGGCCACTTCAGCCCCGAAGCCGCCGAAGCGGTTTGCTTCGTGGACGACCAGTGCACGGCCGGTGCGAGCCACCGAGGCGAGCACGGTCTCGGTGTCGAGCGGGCGAAGGGTGCGCAGGTCGACCACTTCGGCCTCCACCCCATCCTCGCGGGCGAGCGTTTCGGCCGCCTCGAGGGCGCAGATCCGCATGTAGCCGTAGCAGATGATGGACAGGTGCTTCCCCGGGCGCGCCACGTCGGCGCGACCGATCGGCACCACGTGGTCACCGTCGGGGACATCGGCCCTGAAGAGCCGGTAGACCTTCTTGTGCTCGAAGAACATGACCGGGTCCGGGTCGCGGATCGACGCCTTGAGCAGGCCCTTGGCATCGGCCGGGGTGCCCGGAGCGACGACCTTGAGGCCGACCGTCGAGGTGAAATACGTCTCGTTGCTCTGCGAGTGGTAGAGGGCGCCGTGGACCCCGCCGCCGTACGGCATGCGGATCACCATCGGCAGCCCGAAGGTGTTGTTGGACCGATACCGCAGCCGGCTGATCTCGCTCACGATCTGGTTGAAGGCGGGATAGACGAAGTCGGCGAACTGCATCTCCGCGACCGGGCGCAGCCCGTAGATGGCTGCGCCCATGGCGGCGCCGGCGATGAGCGCCTCCGACAGCGGCGTATCCAGAACGCGCTTGTCGCCGTACTTGGCCCACAGCCCCTCGGTCGCGCCAAAGACGCCGCCCTTGCGCCCGACATCCTCGCCGAGCAGCATGACGTTCGGGTCGCGCTCCATCTCCTCGTCCATCGCGAGGCGGATCGCTTCGAGAATGTTGAGCTCTGCCATCAGTCGGCGCCTTCGGCGTAGACCCAGCGGTGCGCCATGGCCGCGTCCGGGTCGGGGCGGGCCTCGGCCCGCGCCTGGGACTCGTTGATCTCGGTCTTGATCTCGGCACGCAGCGCGGCGTCGGCCTCATCGGTCAGGAGGCCGGCCGCGCGCAGGCGATTGCTGAAGAAGGGGATCGGGTCGTTCTCCTTGAGCGCCTCGACCTCGGCAGGGTCCCGATACCGACGCTGGTCGTCGTCAGAGGAGTGGCTGGTCAGGCGCACCACGCGCGCCTCGATCAGGGTCGGCCCGTCGCCCCGCCGGGCGCGCTGGTGCGCGGCCTTGGCGACGGCGTAGCAGGCCAGCGGGTCGCCGCCATCGACCGTCACGCCGGGGAAGCCGTAGCCGTCGGCGCGGGCTGCGACCGACTGACCGCCAACCTGGCGCTCAAGCGGGACGCTGATCGCCCAGCCGTTGTTCTCGCAGACAAAGATGACCGGCAGCTTGTGCACGCCGGCGAAGTTCATTCCCTCGTGAATCTCGCCCTGGTTGCTGGTCCCCTCGCCGAAGCTGGTGATGGCCACCATGTCGTCACCGCGCACCCACGCGCCCATCGCGAGCCCCACGGCGTGGAGCACCTGGGTACCGACAGGGGATGAGACCGACACGATGTTGTTGCGCGCGGCGCCGTAGTGACCGGGCATCTGGCGACCGCCGGAGCTCACGTCGTCGCCCTTGGCCAGGTGGGCGGTGATGATGTCCTCGGCGCTCATCCCGAAGGCGATGGCCGACGCGATGGACCGATAGAAGGGTGCCATCCAGTCCTGGTTGCGGCGCATCGGCCAGGTGGTGCCGACCTGGGCCGCCTCGTGCCCCTGGCCGCTGATGATGAAGGGGATCTTGCCGGCCCGCTGCATCAGCCACATCCGCTCGTCCACCGCGCGCGCCAGCAGCATGTGGCCGTACATGCTCAGCACGTCTTCGTCAGTCAGGCCCAGTTCGCGATGCCCCAGCTCGGCGGTCGGATCGAGCTTGGCCATCAGACGTGGATCGCCGCGCCGTCGACGGCCAGGGCGGCCTCGGCAAGGACCTCGGTCAGCGTTGGATGGGCGTGCACCGACATGGCGATCTCCCCGGCGGTCCCCTCGACCAGGCGGGCGAAGACCGGCTCGGCGAGGAGGTCACCGGCGTGGGGGCCGATGATGTGGGCGCCGAGCAGGATGTCGGTCTCGGCGTCCGCGACGAGCTTGGCGAAGCCGTCGATCTCCCCGACGATGGTCGCCTTGCCGAGGGCACGGAACGGGAACGAGCCGACCTTGACGGTGTGCCCCGCCTCGGCCGCCTCGGCCTCGGTCATGCCGACCGATGCGATCTGCGGCCGGCAGAAGGTGACCCGCGGCATCAGATCCATGCGCACCGGCTCGGGGTGGTGTCCGGCGATGGTCTCGACCGCGACGAGGGCCTCGTGACTCGCCACGTGGGCCAGCGCATACCCCGGCACGATGTCGCCGATGGCGTACAGGTGCGGCACGCCGGTCCGCATGTAGCCGTCCACCTTGACGTAGCCGCGCTCCATCTCCAGGTCCTCAATCGCCTCGAGGCCGATCCCATCGGTGAGCGGCCGACGGCCGACGGCGACGAGGATGATGTCGCTGGTGACCTCGGTGACCTGGTCGCCCGAGTTGGCCTTGATGGCGAAGTGCACGCCGCCCTCGACGGGCTCGATGCTGGCGGGGTCGATGGTCGAGGCGGTATGGATGGCGATGCCGCGCTTGCGGAAGACGCGGTGCAACTCCTTGGAGACATCGGCGTCCTCGAGTGGAACCACGCGGTCGAGGAACTCCACGAGATTGACCTCGGCGCCGAAGTCGCGGTACATGCTCGCCCACTCGACGCCGATGGCGCCGGCGCCCACGATCGTCACCCGCGCCGGCACGTTGTCGCGGCGGAGCGCCTCGTCCGAGGTGATGATCCGCTCGCCGTCGATCTCCAGCCCGGGGAGCGACCGCGGCGCCGAGCCGGTGGCCAGGATCAGGTCGGTGGCGTTCACCTCGAGATCTCCGGACTCGCCACCGGTGACCCGCACCGAGGTCGGGCCGGTCAACGTGCCCTGCCCGCGCAGCACCGTCACGTTGTTCTTCTTCATGAGAAACTCGACGCCCTTGACGTGCTTCTCGACCACCGCGTCGCGGCGCGTCGCGAGGGCGGCATAGTCGAGGCTCACACCGTCGGATCCGGCAAGACCGAACTCGGCGCCCTGCTCGGTGACGCGGTGCAGCAGGTCGGCGGTCTCCAGCAACGCCTTGGACGGGATGCAGCCGCGGTTCAGGCAGGTCCCGCCCAACCGATCGCGCTCCACGAGGCCCACCTTCAGACCCAGTTGCGCGGCTCGGATGGCGCCCACGTAACTCATCCCGCCACCGAGGATCAGGAGGTCGAATCGCTGCTCGTCGCTCATCGGTCCGCCGGCTTGTCGAGCGACCGGCCCTCGTAGGTGGTCATGGCGGCTCGCCAGGCCTCCGAGACCGGCACCGGCTTCTCGATCTCGTAGTCGAAGGCCACCAGCACGGCCTCCGAGCGGGCCAGCTCGCGACCGCCACGCCCGGTGAGCAGATGCGACATGTGGACACTGCTGCGTCCGATCCAGTCCACCCGGGTGCCCACCTCGACCGGGTCGTCGAACAGGGTCTGCGCGAGATAATCGATCTCGAGCCTGGCCAGGATGAAGGGCATGCTGACAGGATCGGCCCCGGTCCCCAGCACGTCGCGCAGGTACACGACGCGACCCTGCTCGACGTAGGTGGCGACCACCGCGTTGTTCACGTGGCCGAACGGGTCGAGGTCGCCGAGGCGCACCTGGACGTGCGTGGCGTGGCGAAAATCGTCTCTCACGGGAAGGCGATTCTACCCGCCGATGGCCTCGCCGGCGCGGGCCAGCAGCCCGGCAACCAGTGTCGTGCGCGGGACGATGCTCGCCAGGTCGAGCCATTCGTCCACCGAATGGTCGTCCCCGCCGACCGGTCCAAGGCCGTCGAGCGACGGGAGCCCGGCGGCCGCCGTGGTGTTCGCATCGCTCGC
>JBDSIN010000128.1:0-10550 GCA_039917955.1 Candidatus Limnocylindria bacterium | reverse complement strand
TGGCCGTGGCCGGCGTGGCCATGCTCACCTTGGCCGCGTGCACCAGCCCGAGTGCGAGCACCGAGCCAAGCGGCAGCACCGAGCCAAGCGGCAGCACCGCCGAGAGCATGGCGCCGGCTGCGTCCGTCCGGCTCCAGCTGCAGTGGTTCCCACAGGCGCAGTTCGCCGGCTACTACGCCGCGCAGGAGATGGGCTACTACGAGGCGGAGAATCTGGACGTCACGATCATCCCCGGTGCCGCCGACATCGCTCCGCAGGTCGTGGGCTCCGCGCCAGACGGCCCGGAATTCAACCTCGCCTGGGTGCCGAAGGTGCTCGCGGCTCGCGAGAGCGAGGCCGGATCGGACCTGGTGAACATCGCCCAGGTCTTCCAGCGCGCCGGCACGCTGTCGGTCTCCTGGAAGGACAGCGGCATCACGTCGCCGGCTGACTTCGCGGGCAAGAAGGTCGGAGCCTGGGGCTTCGGCAACGAGCTCGAGGTCATCGCCTCCGCCCTCAAGGAAGGCCTCGTCGCGGGCGAGGACTTCACCCAGGTGACCCAGGGCTTCAGCATGGCTGAGCTGCTTGCCGCCTACGACGGATGCGCCGCGGCCGATACCGACTGCGTCGACGTCGCCGAGGCGATGATCTACAACGAGTACGCCCAGCTGCTGGAGACCACCAACCCCGCTACCGGCGAGCTCTTCCAGCCGGAGGACCTCAACGTCATCGACTACAACGAAGTCGGGACCGCCATGCTGCAGGACGCCGTCTGGGCGCGTGCCTCGTGGCTGGCCGAGGGCAACAACGAGGATGTCGCGGTCAGATTCCTGCGGGCCTCGTTCAAGGGCTGGATCTACTGCCGCGACAGCCCGGCTGACTGCGAGCAGTTCGTAGTCGACAACGGCAGCACGCTCGGCGCCGGTCATCAGAAGTGGATGATGAACGAGATCAACGCGCTGATCTGGCCGTCGCCCGACGGGATCGGCATGCTTCCCTTCGACCAGTGGGCACAGACGGTGGACACCGCCCTCGAGGCCGGCATCATCACTGCCGAGCCCGATGCCGACTCCTACCGGACCGATCTCGCCGAGCAGGCTCTCGAGGGCCTGGAAGACGCGACCGGCGACGGCTGGGAGAAGGCTGTCGTGGAGATCACCCCCGGCGGCGAGTAACCGCTCGCTCGCCCGTTGCGATTTCGAGGCCCCCTCCGTCTGCGGAGGGGGCCTCTTCTTGTTTTTCGTCCCTGGGACGCGAGTGATCAGGCTATCGCCCCTCGTCGCCTCCGATCGCGCCGAGGCGTCCGGCATCCGAAGGCCTGGCCTCCACTGCGGCCGGCCGTGCGACCCTTTTACCCGAACGAGCGGCCATGTCGCCGGCCCACAGGGACTCGGGCCACTGGCGTTCATGCCGCAGGGCTGCGCCGATCGGTCCATTCGGCTCTGGCGACGCGGCGCGCCGGCCGGGAGATTCGAGGAGGTCCGATCTCATCGTGACCGGCTCACGCGGCCTGGGCGGCCTCGCTCGGATACTGCTGGGCAGCGTGGCGCGCAACGTTGCCGTACACGCGCCGTGCTCGGTGCTGGTGGTACGCGGATCGGCTGCAATCGAGCGTGCGAGGCCACACGCCTGACGTCCCGCGGCGAGATTCGGAAAGCGGCCGCTCCGAGGGCTCCGAGGGAGTGCGTTCCGGCCAGGGCGTCGGCGGGGGCGACCAGCGCGGCCGGCGGGCGCCGTCTCAGGCGCTCGGCTCGGGCGGCTGCGACTGATGGGCCGGCGGCCCGCCGTTCATACACGGCGAGCCAAGGGAAGGGTGACCCGGAATGTGGCGCCCTGGCCCAGCCCAACAGACGACGCCCGCAGGTCGCCCTCGTGGGCGCGGGCGATTCCTCGAGCAATGGTAAGGCCGATGCCCCGCCCCGGTCGCGTGTCGGCTCCACCCCCGACGCGATAGAAGCGCTCGAAGATCCGCTCCAGTTCCTCGGGTGGGATGCCCTGTCCGGTGTCGGCCACGTCGACCCAGGCCCACGCTCCGTCCAGACCGCCGCGGATCGACACCATGCCGCCCGCGGGCGTCTGGACCAGGGCATTGCCGAGGAGGTTGGTGAGGACCTGCGCGAGGCGATCCGGGTCCACCCGCACGGGGAGCGGGGGTGCGGCCGCCAGCTCCAGGTTCACCCCGCGGTCCTCGAACTGGGGCCGTAGCCGCTCGGCCGCCCGCGCGGCGACCTCTGCCAGGTCCACGTCCCGCAGCGTGAGCGAGAAGGTTCCCTCCTCGGCCCGGGAGAGCTGGGAGAGATCCTCGGCCAGGCGCTTGAGGCGGGCGGCCTCGTCGGCGACGGCGGCGAAGGTCTCCTCGCTCGGCGGAAGCACGCCGTCGATCAGCCCCTCCATGTAGCCCTCGATCGTGGTGAGCGGGGTACGGAGCTCGTGGGCTACCTCGTCGATGAGCTGGATCCTCTTGCTCTCCGTGGTGGCCAGGGCCTGCGCCAGCGCATTGACGTCCTCGGCCAGGGCCGCCAGCTCGAACTCGGGGGGGACCGGCACGCGCTGGCGATAGTCCCCGGCCGCCAGGCGGTGGGTGGCGGCCCGCACGGCCTCGATGGGTCGGACCAGCCGGCGTCCCACCAGGGCGGCCACGACGCCCGCTGCCAGGACGGATGCCACCACGGCCAGCAGGAGGGCCGCCTGGACCGAGTCCGCGACGGCACGCTGCAGTTCGGCTCCCATGGCCCCGCCCATGCCCCCCATCCCGGCTCCACCCATCTGGTGCAGGTGGTCCTCGAAGAACGAGGAGGCGAGGAGGCTGCCCGTCACGAGCAGGGTCAGGGCACCGACGCCGATGACGAGGAGGTAGGAAAGGAAGAGGCGCACGCCGAAGAGCCGCAAGATGGCGTTCATCGCGGCTCCGCCACGAGCTTGTATCCGACGCCTCGCACCGTCCCGATGAACGACGGGTCGTCGGCCGAGTCGCCGATGGCCCGCCGCAGGTTCCGGATGTGGACGTCGACGACCCGCTCGTCTCCGAAGAAGTCCCAGCCCCAGACCCGCTCGAGCAGCTGGCGGCGGGTGAAGACCCGCTTCGGGGCCGACGCCAGCGCAGCCAGCAGATCGAATTCGAGGGTCGTGAGCTGGACGGGGCCACCGTCCCGGGTCACCTCCCGGAGCGCAGGGTGGATCGCGAGGCCCTCGAAGCGGAGCACCTCCTCCTCGGCCCTGTCCGGTCCCCGGCCCCGGCGCAGGACGGCCTTCACCCTGGCCACCAGCTCCCGAGGGCTGAAGGGCTTGGTGAGATAGTCGTCCGCTCCCACGCTCAGGCCAACCAGCTTGTCGACCTCCTCGGTGCGCGCGGTGAGCATGATCACGTACACGTCCGAGCGCCTACGGATCTCGCGGAGCACCTCGAAGCCGTCGATGCCAGGGAGGCGGACGTCGAGCACGACGAGGTCGGGCTGGAGGTCCCGGGCACGCGCGAGCGCGTCCTCGCCGGTGCCCGACTCGGCCACCTCGTAGCCCTCGGCCCGCAGGTAGGAGCCGACCAGGGAGCGGATCCGCTCCTCGTCGTCGACCACCAGGATGCGCTCGTTTCGCACGAGAGACATCGTACGCAGGTGGCGGCCCGAGGATCTTCCCGGGCCGCCACCGTTGCCGTCGCTACTTGGCCAGATCTGCCTTGCGCGCCAGGAACTCGTCCCGGTCGATCTCGCCGCGCGCGAAGCGCTCCTCGAGGATCGTCGTGGTCCGGTCATCGGACCTGCGATCGCCAGGCCGCACCAGCACGACGACCAGCCAGACCACCAAACCGGCGAATGCCAGCCACACGAACGGCATCCAGAAGAACCCACCCATTCCCATGTCAAACATCTTGTGCTCCTTTCAGTTCAATCCAAACGTACGTGAATCCAAACGTACGTGTCGGTAGGTGTAGGGTCCGTGATCGGGGTCAGTGCCGCGACCCCATGGCTCCCATGGGGCTTGCCCCGAACCAGTCCTGGAGCCAGCCGGCCATCTGGAAGATTTCGGCGTGCTGAGCATCGCGGATCGTCTCCGCGAAGGGCACCACCTCCGGATGCTCGGCCAAGCCCTGGGTCACGAGCTGCTGCGACATCATCACCGCCACCATGTGGTGCGGGATCATGTCGTCGAGGAAGGCGCGATCAAGCTCGTCTCCGGTCAGTCCGGTCAGGTCCCCCATCATGGGCTGGTAGTCGACGGCGGTGTCGCGGCCCGGGTACCAGCTGGCCAGCCATTCCTTCATCTGGACCACCTCGGCCGACTGGGTCGCGATGATCCGCTCAGCAAATGCCTTCATCTCGGCCCGCTCGGTGCCCGCGAGGAGCACCCCGGCGGACTCGATGGCCTCTTCATGGTGGGGAATCATCTGGGCCAGGAAATCGAACTCGCTCGCGACGGCCATACCGCCGGCGCCACCCATCATCCCGGCCTGCCCCATACCGCCGGCGCCACCCATCATCCCGGCCTGGCGGAAGCCGGCCTCTGGTGGAGCCGTCAAGGCCGCCACCGTGACCGGGATGGCCACCAGTCCCACCAGGACCAGCGCCGCAACTGCCTTCGTCAGGTTTATTTGTGTGCGCATGTCATGCGTCTCCTTCAGTCCAAGCCCAGGAGCGATCTGCTCCGGGATCTCTTGTCTCTCGCCAGTGAAACGAGACGAGATCAAGGACCGGATGCCGGTTCAGTGAAGCTCGCGTGAAGTTCGCTTCGAAGACGGTGCGCATGGTCGCGAGAAGCGGGAAGCCGAACGGCGCTCGAGTGGAGCGAAAGCGCTCGATGCCGGGATGTCGCCGCCGGCGGTCCTATCGGCCATTCAGCCGCTGGCTTGGAGCGGGCCGGCTGCGTTTGAGCCCCTGACGAGTGTGGCCGGACCTCGCGCGGTGGGATCTGGCCAGTGAGTTGTGGTTGGGACTCGCCGGCGACGCGCGCCGTGGCCGACACTGGGCTGCGCTGCGCTAACCCGGGTCTGCCTCCGGATCAACCTCGGACTCCGGCACCCCCTCGGCGCGTCGCACCAGCGGACCGATCAGCGGAGGTACGATCAGCGTGGTCAGCACCGCCATCCCGACCACCACGCTGTACAGCTGGCTGCTGATCGCTCCTGCGGCAAGTCCGAGCCCGGCGACCACGATTCCAACCTCGCCGCGCGGGACCATTCCCCAGCCGATGAGCACCGCCCGCTGCCGCCCGAGGCGGATCGCCCCGACAAAGGCACCCCCGAACTTGGTCGCGACCGCCAGCACGGTGAGTGCGGCAAGCAGGGCGATGGTGAGCGGATCGGCGAGCGCGACCAGGTCCACCTGGGCACCGATGAACCCGAAGAAGAAGGGGGTGAAGAATGCCGCGACCGGTGCCACCTCCTCCTCGAGGGCGTGGCGTTCGCTCGACTCGCCGACCACCATTCCAGCGAGAAAGGCCCCGATGATCGCAGCCAGTCCGATGAGCGCGGCGAGGGCTGCGAGGCCAAGCATCAGGATCATGCCCGGCAGGAACGGGGTCTCGGCGAACTCCGGGTCGGTGAGGATGGACGGCCGGCTGCGCAACACCCGCGTGCCGACCACCAGCACGATCCCGATGAACGCCACCGCCAGCCCGATCAGCGTGCCGAGCTGCCCGGCCGAGACGCTCCCCGCCGCCAGGCCGCTGGCGAAGGCCAGGATCAGCATCGCCAGCACGTCGTCGATGACTGCCGCGCCAAGGATCACGCGGCCCGACTGGCTGGCCACGGCGCCGAGGTCACCAAGCACCCGGGCAGTGATCCCCACGGAGGTTGCGGTGAGCGCCGCGCCCAGGAAGACGCTCACCTCGATCGGGTAGCCGAGCGCTGCCCCCAGCGCCAGGCCGCCCCCCAGCGGCAAGACGACGCCGAGGATCCCCACCGAAGCGGCCGTCCCGCCCACCCGCAGCAGGTCACCGATGCGCGTCTCGACGCCGACCTGGAAGAGGAGCAAGACGACTCCAATCTCTGCGAACAGCTCCGTCTCGGGCGTGACCGCGTAGATCCCGAGCACCGCGGGTCCCACCAGCACGCCGCCGAGGATCTCGCCGATCAGCGTCGGCTGGCGGAGCCGCTTGAAGACCTCGTCGCCGACTTTGGCGGCCAGCAGGACGACGAAGAGCTGGGTGAGCGTCGTGGCGAGGTGATCCACTGCCTAGAGAAGGTAGCGCAGCCAGATGTACGCGGTCGAGATCAGGATGCTGCCGAGGGTGACCGGGACCGCATACTTCATGAAAGTCCAGAAGCCGATGGGATGCCCCTCCCGCTCGGACATGCTGGCCAGGATCACGTTTGCGGATGCCCCGATGATGGTCAGGTTGCCGCCCATGTCGGCACCGGCCGCCAGCGCCCACCACAGCGCCAGCGACCCGCCGTGCGGCTCGGACATCTGCTCCACGACGGGGAGCATCGTGGCGGTGTACGGGATGTTGTCGACTACTCCGGACAACAGCGCCGAGAGCCACAGGATGACGAACGCGCCGCCGGTCAGCGCGCCGCCGGTCAGGTCGGTCAGCGCGGTGGCGATGGCCTCGATCATGCCGATCTCGATCACACCGGCGATGAGCATGAATAGGCCAATGAAGAAGAAGAGTGTCGGCCACTCGACCTCCCGCAGCACCTCCCGGGGGTTCTCCCTGGCCACGACCATGAGCGCGACTGCGCCCGTCAGCGCCACCGTGGCCGGCTCGTAGCCCAGCGGTCCTTGAAGCAGGAAGCCGAGCATCGTCAGACCGAGCACCACGAGCGAGCGACGCAGAAGGGTCGGATCGGTGATCATCTGGCGCTCGTCCAGCGCCAGGAGCGCGTCGCGCATCTCCGGGTCGACCACGAGCTGACCGCGGAAGAGCCACCGCGCAGCCACCAGGAATACGACGAGCACGATGGCCGACAGCGGCCCCATGTTCAGGAAGAAGGTGGCGAAGTCGATGTTCGCCGCGCTGGCGATGAGGATGTTCGGCGGGTCGCCGATCAGGGTCGCCGTCCCGCCGATGTTGCTGGAGAGGATCTCGGCAATGATCAGGGGCATTGGGTTGAGCCCGAGGCGAGCGGCGAGGAAGAGGGTGATCGGCCCGACCAGGACCACGGTCGTCACGTTGTCGAGGAGAGCGGACGCCACCGCGGTGATGACGCTCATCACCACCAGCACCCGATAGGCATCGCCCCCCGCGAAGCGGGCCGCGCGCACCGCAATCCAGCCGAAGACACCTGTCTTCCGGATGATCCCGGCCAGGATCATCATCCCCGCAAGCAGGAAGATGACGTTGAAGTCGATGTGCTCGAACGCCTGCTCCTGGGTCACGATCCCCAGCAGGATCATCGCCATGCCACCAGCCATGGCGGCGATCGTCTTGTGGATCCGCTCCGTCGCGATAACGGCGTAGGTGACCAGGAAGATGGTGATCCCCGCGATCACCTCGAAGGTCACGGAGCGCCCTCGGGCGCGTCAGTCTCGGGCGCGGCGGTCTCGGCGGGCCGGAGCAGGACGGAACGCCCGGTCGCGCGCACCCAGACCAGGAGGAGTTCCAGCTGGTCGAGGTAGCTGACCACGCGCCGGTCCTCATCGAGGATCGGCAGCCCGTTGAGCCTCGCCTTGTGCATCGTCTCGAACGCGTCGCGCACGGTCGCCGTGAGGGGCACCGAGGTGGGCGACACCATGATGTCTGCGGCCACTCGCGCGCGGATGTGCTGGGCGTACTCCAAAGCCCCCTCGACGTCGCCGATGGCGCCGAGAAACTCCTCGGGAACGATCTTGAGGAAGATGTCGTTCACCAGCAGCCGGACCGGCACCAGGCCGATCAGTCGGCCCTTGTCATCGACGACCGATACGACCCGGCACCCCGGGGTCTCGATCGCCAGCTCCGCGAGGCGCTGCAGACTGTCTGTGGCTCTGACGAGGATCGGATCGGTGCCACGCAGCAACCGATCAACCTCGCCGATCGAGGTTCCCTGGGTGATCTGTTCTGGGGACAGGTCCACGGTACGCCCCGCACATACAACGGAGACCACGCGACGTCGCGCAGTCTCCACCTTGGGATGGGGATATGGGCCCCGTCCCTGGCCCGCATCGCGTCCGCGATGCCCGGTGAGTGTAGTCGTCCACGTTCGATCGGGGCAAGGTCTGGGTCGGGTCGAACCCTCCCTGCGTGCTACCCTTTGAGGCCGAAGGAGATCTGCCGCTGACCCCCCCTCCTACCCCGACGCCGCAGTCCGCGCTGGACGCCGAGGGCCTGAGCCAGGTCCGCCGCGTCGGCAGCGCCGACCTGATGGTGGGCATCCCCAGCTTCGGGAATGCCGAGACGATCGGCTACGTCGTCCGCGCGGCCACCGCGGGCATGGTGCAGTACTTCCCGGACCTCAAGCCGATCCTGGTGAACTCCGACGGCGGCTCGCCCGATGACACGCCGCACGTGGCGATCACCACCGAGAGCCCCGAATACATCGAACGGGTGATCCTCGTCAGCCCGCGCCACAAGCTCATGCGGATCAGCGTCACCTACCAGGGGACGAGCGGCAAGGGGACCGCGGTGCGGGCGCTGTTCGAGGTCGCCCGGGAGCTCAACGTGAAGGCGATGGTGATGGTCGACTCGGACCTGCGCAGCATCGTTCCGGAATGGGTTGAGCTGTTGGCCGGACCGATCCTCAAGGGCGGCTACGACTTCGTGGCGCCGATGTACGCCCGCTACAAGTACGACGGCACAATCACCAACAACATCGCCTACCCGCTCACCCGTGCGCTCTACGGGACGCGCATCAGGCAGCCGATCGGCGGCGACTTCGCGGTGAGCGGCGACCTGGTGCAGCGATACCTGGAGCTCGACACCTTCGACGAGCTGACCGCCCGCTTCGGGATCGACATCTGGATGACGCACTCGGCGATCAACGAGGGCTTCGCCGCCTGCCAGGCGCGACTGGGCGCCAAGATTCATGACGCAAAGGACCCGGCATCGGACCTCGGACCGATGTTCCGCCAGGTGGTCGGGACCCTCTTCAAGCTGGCTGGCCATTACGCGGGCCGATGGCTGAAGGTCCGCGGTTCGCATCCGATCCCCGAGTACGGCTTCGAGCGGGTCGTGGCGCCGGAGGAGATTAGCGTCAACCATGCCAAGCTGATCGACAACTTCGAGGCGGCCCGCCTGACGCACACCGATACGTGGAGCGAGATGCTCGCCAGCGAGCAGCTGGAGCGGGTGATGGGCATCGAATGCGACGTGCCGGCCACGTTCGGCTTCCCGGCCGAGCTGTGGATCCGCTGCCTGTACGACGCGCTGGTCGCGTTCCATCGGCCCGGCATCGACCGGGAACGCCTGCTCGCTGCCCTGACGCCGCTCTATTTCGCGCGGACCGCGGGCTTCATCACCGAGACGGCCGAGATGACCACCGACCAGGCCGAGCGCGTGATCGAGGCGCAGGCCCTCGCCTTCGAGGGGCTCAAGCCATACCTGGTCAAGCGCTGGACGGAGATGCAGGCCGCGCGGAGTCGAGCCTGATGCCGGCCCGTCGCAGCGCGTATCGCATCCTCCTGCCGCTTGCCAACCCGCGCACCGCGGGTGACCTGGTCCGAATCGGCGCCGGGATTCGGGCCGGCCGCACCACCGAGATCACGGCGCTCGGGATCGTGGAGGTCCCCGAGGGAGTGTCGCTGTCGCAGGGCGCCATCCAGGCGCGGACCGCGCGCCGGCTCCTTCAGCGCGTCCTCACCTTCGGCGACGAGGAGGGGGTCGAGATTCGGACGATGGTGCGGATCGGACGACGGGCTGCCGATGGCGTCATCGAGGCGGTCGCCGAGGAGAGCACCGACCTGGTCATCTTCGGCTGGGGCGGGCCGGCCGCGCACGGGGCCACTCGTGATACGCCGCGTGACGACGCCGACGCTCCGATCTTCACCTCGACGATCGATGCGGTGCTGCGGGAGTCGCCGTGCGATATCGCGGTGGTCAAGCAGCGCGGCCTCGAGCGGGTGCGGTCGATCCTGGTGCCGGTCCGCGGCGGACCGCATGCGGAGCTGGCGATGAGCGTCGCGCGCGACCTGGCGAAGCGGTTCCGCGCCCAGCTGGTGGTCCTGCACGTGGTGCCCGAGAAGATCGGCGATCGGGCCCGACAGCGGCAACAGGCCGCGCTGGATGCCTTCGTGGAGGAGCATGGCAAGGGGCGCCGACTGACCGGCAAGCTGGTCGAGGCTGTCTCGGTGCGGCGGGCGATCATTCGCGAAGCAGCCCAGCACGACCTGGTGGTGATGGGCGCATCGGCCCAGCCGGCGAACGCGACGCCCGACGGGCGCTTCCTGTTCGGGATCGTCGCGGAGGCGGTTGCCTCGAGGGCGAAGCCGACGGTGATCGTGGTCAAGACCAAGGCCAGCCCCGATCGCGCCACCTTCGACGAGCTGCGGGCGGCGGAGGGATCGTTGGCAGCCGCCGACGAGTACGTCGAGCGCAGCCACTCACTGCCGACCATGGTCGATCGCTGGTTCGCCGAGAACACCTTCCACGCCGGCGAGTTCCGCGACGTCGCCAAGCTGGTCGAGCTCAAGGAACGCCACGGTCTGACGATCAGCGTTGGG
>JBDSIN010000127.1:0-7750 GCA_039917955.1 Candidatus Limnocylindria bacterium | reverse complement strand
GACCTGCTGGGTGTCTACATCTTCGGCGACTTCTGCGACGGCCGGATCTTCACCCTCCACGTCGATGAGGGCACGATCACCCCCAAGGAGGTACTGCGCCGGCCGATCGAGATCAGCTCGTTCGGCGAGGACGAGGCCGGCGAGATCTACCTGGTCGATCTCGACGGCGGCCTGTACCGCGTGGTCGTGGACGGCTGACCGACGCCCGCCGTCACACGGCGCCCAGCGCGCGCAGGCTGACCCAGCGCCCGTGACCGATCACCAGATGGTCGAGCAGCTCGATGTCGAGCAGCCGCCCTGCCTCCACCAGCTCCGCGGTGATGCGAAGATCCTCGGCCGATGGCGACGGGTCGCCCGACGGGTGGTTGTGCGCGACAACGAGTGCCGCCGCCTGCCGCCGCACCGCGTCACGAAAGACCTCCGCCACCCGCACCGATGAGCCCGCCAGGTTGCCGCCGTAAACGGTGACCATGGCGATCACCGCGTTCTTCGTGTTTAGGAGCAGCACGCGCAGCTCCTCGCGCTCGAGGTGGCCCATCTGCGGGACGAGCCGCTCGGCGAGGTCCGCCGGCGTGCGGATCTGCCAGCGCCCATCGGGCCAGGCTCCGGCCGTACGTCGCCCGAGCTCAACCGCCGCGAGGAGGGCCGCGGCCCTGCGCCTGCCGAGCAGGGCGAGGTCCGATAGATCGGCCGTGGCCAGACCCGCCAAGCCACCGCGTTCGGCGAGCAGCGTGCGGGCCGCGGCGACCCCGTCGGTGCCGCCCATCACGAGGGCGATCAACTGCTCGTCGGCGAGCGTCGCGGGCCCGGTCCGCACCAGCGCCTCGAGCGCAGCGCCGGCACCGGCGGCGCGCGGGGGCAGCGACAGCGGCCGGGGCAGCGGGCGAACAGCGGCGGACACGATCGGAGGGTAGCGGGCGACCCGTGACGCCGCTCTTATCGGGCCGTTATCGGTCAGGTGGGGAGATTCAGGATCCCCTGGCGCGCCAGCAGCGTCAGCCCCACCGAGATGGCGTTGAAGCCGGCGTGCATGGCGATCGCGGCAGGGAGGCTGCCGGTGCGCCGGTACACGAGCGCCAGGGCGATCCCCAGGGCGAAGATCGGGGCGAGGGCGAAGACGCTGCCATGGATCAGCGCAAAGAGTGCCGCAGACCCGTAGAGCGCGAAGCGCGGACCGCGCTCCCGGATCCAGGCGTTGTAGGCGACGCCGCGGAAGAAGAGCTCCTCCGCAATCGGGGCAACCACCACGAATGCGACGAGCACCACGGTCGGGTCGCCACGCTCGAGCACCGCCTCGGTGATGGGGACCCCCTGGACCAGGCCGATCCCCTCGAGCAGGGCGGTCCACAGGTAGGCCAGCAGCGTCGCACCGATCCAGGCCGGCACCGCCGCGAAGATGCCGATGCCCATCGAGCGCGCCAGTCCGGATGGGGGGAGGAGACGGAACCCGACCAGCGCCTTGGGACCCACGACCAGCACGCCGACGATTGCCAGCAGGCTGACCTGTGTCGACGTCAGCAGCACGAGCGTACCGCCGACCGACAGGTCGCCGCCGTCGAGGAGCGCGAGCGCCGTGCTTCCCGCCCCCAGCGAGACGATGGCGGCCAGGATCAGCGCCAGCATCAGCAGCACCCCGATCGCCGGGCCGCGGTAGCGTTCCGGCGGGAGCGCCCCGCGCACGACGACCGCGCGGATCGCGTTCGTCACCAGGCCGACGATCAACAGCAGGCCGCCGAGCGCCAGCAGGAAGAGTGGCCCGATCACCCGATCGATGGCTTGCGATGTCGGCTCCAGCGTCAGGATGCCGGGCGTCGACACGATCACCGCGGTCGGCAGCAGCAGGCCAAGGACGATCATCGCGATCGAGACAATCTGGGCGCCACGATGCCGGACCAGCAGCGCCTCGTCGGCGGGCAGAGGAGCCTGGATGTCGAGGGGAGGCGCCGCGTCCGGCGTGCCGATCAGCCGGGGATCCTCCACCGGCCGCCCGGTCTCAGGGGTTGGACGCGGGACGGAGGCCTGGCTCGGGGCTCATCTCCGGACGCTCCGCAGCGGCGACCGCGCGGGCCCGTTCGGCCGCCCTGGCCTGAGGCCGCGTGAACTCGTGCCCGCAATAGGCGCAGAGCGACCATTCCGGGTCAGCGAGCCGGTTGCAGGATGGGCAGACGCGGTGGAGCCGGGTCCGACAGTTGGGGCAGACCAGCCAATCGGCGTGTACTCGGTCACGACAGACCGGGCAGAGCTCGTTCTTTTCCACCTCGGCGAGCAGCGACTCCTCCGCCAGCGATCGCTCGTACACCTCGGCAAGGGTCTCGCGCGGCCGGACGATCATGTACAGCACCACGGCGAAGAGGAAGAGCAGTGGGGTGAAGAAGACGATCAGGGCAGAGGCAAAGTAGGGGAGGATCGGATTCTCGCCACGGGCCTGCATGTCGCGGAAGGCCCAGTAGGCGGTCCCCAGCCAGAGCAGGACCACGTAGATCACGATCAGCGTCCCGGCAGTCTGGACGAGCGGGTTGGTGATGAAATCGTTCCAGATCTTCCCCGGATCCGGCAGGCCATCTGGCATGAAACGGTGCCCCTCGTTTGCTGCGCGCGAGCAACTCTACGCTCGCGATGCGGCGGTCATGCTAGCAGATAGGTGCGCGAGGACCTCCACCAGGCACCGATGCTCCGCGGTCAGGACGCGCGCCGCCAGGCGCTCCGGTGTGTCCCCGACGAGCACCGCGACGTGGGCCTGCGCGATGGCCGGTCCACCGTCCAGCTCAGGGGTGACTTCGTGGATGGTGACCCCGGTCTGAGCGTCCCCGGCGGCCAGCACCGATGCATGAACCGCCAGCCCCATCATCCCCGGCCCGCCATGCCTCGGCAGGAGGGAGGGGTGGATGTTGATGGTTCGCCCCCCGAACTCGGCGAAAAACGCCGGGCGGAGCAGCTGGTCGTAGCCGGCGAGCAGGGCGAGGTCGGCGCGTGCCTCGGTCAGCGCCCGACCGATGGCGGCGTCGCGAGCGTCCGCGTCCGCGAACCCCGGGCGCGGCAGCACGCGGGTTGGTACTCCGTGCCTGGCCGCCACCTCGAGTGCCGGCACTCCGGGGCGGTTGCTGACCACGAGCACGGGCTCCACGTCGCTCAGCCTGCCCTCGGCCACCGCGTCGAGGACCGCCGCCAGGTTGGTGCCGCGTCCTGAGACGAGGATCGCCAGGCGCATCGGGTCAGATGAAGGCAACGCGCGGAGCCCCGGTCAGCGCCGCTACCACCGAGCCAAGCCGGACCGCCTCGGGGAGCGCGACGAGGGCGGCATCAGTCAGCGCTTCCGGCACGACCGCGGTCAGACCGATCCCCATGTTGAAGGTGCGCAGCATCTCGTCCTCGGCGATTCCGCCGCGCTGCTGGATCAGGCTGAAGATCGGGCTCACCGGCCACGAGCCGGTCTCGACCTCGACGCCCAACTCCGCTGGCAGGGTCCGCGGGATGTTGCCTTCCCAGCCGCCGCCGGTGAGGTGCGCGAGCGCCCCGATGTCGCCACCGGCCGCCCGCAGCGCGCGGCGCAGGATACGGATCTCGTCGAGGTATGACCGATGGGGCTCAAGCAGCGCCTCGCCGATCGTCCCGGCGAGGCCGGGCGCGGCCAGCTGCCACTCGTCGGGGGGAAGAATCCGACGCGCCAGTGAGTAGCCGTTGGTGTGCAGGCCGGACGAGGGGAGGCCGATCAGGCTGTCGCCGGCCCGCGCGTGCGACCCGTCGATCAGATCGGCGCGCGCCACCACGCCCACGATGAAGCCGGCCAGGTCGTAGTCGTCGACCTGGTACAGGTCCGGGAGCTCAGCCGTCTCGCCCCCGACCAGCGCCACGCCTGCCGCCGCGCAGGCGTTGGCGATGCCGGCGACGATCTCCTCGGCGATCTCGGCACGCAGCCGGCCGACCGCGAGGTAGTCGAGGAAGAAGAGCGGGTCGGCGCCCTGCACCGCGATGTCGTTGATGCAGTGGTTCACCAGGTCGACACCGATGGTGTCATGGCGTCCAAGAGCGATGGCGACCTTGAGCTTGGTGCCCACGCCGTCGGTCGAGGCGACCAGCACCGGTTCGGGGTGCGTGGACGGGTCGAACCGGAAGAGGCTGCCGAAACCACCCACCCCACCGAGGACCGCCGGCGTGGCGGTGGTGGCCGCCGCGCGGGCGATGAGATCGACCGCGCGCCGCGCTTCGTCGATGTCGACCCCGGCCTCGCGGTAGCTCTTGGTCATCCGGTCTACCCGCGCTCGAGGGCGAACTTGTCAACGTCAAGCGGGACGTCGATCGGATAGCGCCCGTCGAAGCAGGCGGTGCAATGGCGCTCTTTCTCTCCGCCGACGGCGTCGAGCAGCCCGTCCTGCGACAGGTAGCCGAGTGAGTCGGCGCCGATCGCAGTGCGGATCCCCTCGAGGGACATGTTCGCCGCGATCAGCTCGGCGCGGCGGCCGGTGTCGACCCCCATGTAGCAGGGGAAGCGCATCTGCGGCGAATGGATGCGGACATGCACCTCGCGCGCGCCCGCCCGACGCAGCATGGCGACGATCGGGGCGGTCGTGGTGCCGCGCACGATCGAGTCGTCGACCACTACCACGCGCTTGTCGGCGAGCACCTCCGGCAGCGGGTTGAACTTCAGCCGCACCGACGCCTCGCGGGAGGTCTGGGCCGGCTGGATGAAGGTGCGACCGACGTATCGGTTCTTGATCAGCCCCTCGCGGAACGGAAGCCCCGACTGCTCTGCGTAGCCCAGCGCTGCCGGCACTGCGGAGTCCGGCACCGGGATCACCACGTCTGCCTCCGCCGGGTGCTCGATCGCCAGGCGGCGGCCCATCCGCAGTCGTGCCTCGTACAGCAGCCGGCCGCCGATGACGCTATCGGGTCGTGCCAGGTAGACGAACTCAAAGACACACAGGCGCTCCGACGAGCCGAGTGCCGAGCCGTGGATCGTCGGGCGGTGCGCGTGGACCCCGTCGTCGTCGATGGTCAGGATCTCCCCCGCCTCGATGTCCCGGACGAAGACCGCACCCATGGCGTCAAGCGCCGCGCTCTCCGACGCCACCGCCCAGCCGAGTGGACGACCATCGGGCCCCTGCACCCGTCCGAGGGCGAGCGGCCGAAAGCCGATCGGGTCGCGCGCCGCGATCAGCGCCCGCTCGGTCAGCATGGTGAACGTGTACGCCCCGGCGGCGCGGTGGAAGGCGTGCTCCACGCGCTGCGCCCAGCTGCGCCCCGGTGCGTGGGCGATCAACTTGGTCAGCACCTCCGTATCGCTGGCGGTGACGAATTCGACCCCCTGCTCGGTCAAGCCGTCCCGCAACCAGGCCGCGTTGGTCAGGTTGCCGTTGTGGCCGAGCATCAGCTCACCCAGCTCGCTTCGCGCGTATACCGGCTGAACGTTGGGGAGGCTGTTCGATCCGGTGGTGCTGTACCGCGTGTGACCGATGGCAAGGTGCGCAGGGGGCGCCTCCGAGCCCCCGATCTCCGGGTCGTGGCCGAGACGGGCCAGGGTCTCTTCGTCGAAGACCTGGCTGACCAGCCCCATGCGCTTGTGCAACGTGAGTTGGGTCCCGTTGGAGGCCGCGATGCCGGCCGATTCCTGGCCACGGTGCTGGAGCGCATGGAGGCCGACATAGGCCATCTGCACGACCGGGGCTCCCGGGGCGAAGACGCCGACCACGCCGCACTCCTCGCGCGGACCGTGCGGCTCGTACAGCGGCAGCTCGACAGGGTGCAGCTCGGCCTCGGTCGGCGTTGCGGTGGGCGCGAGCCGACGCACGCTAGGTCAGCAACACACGGGGGCGAGGCACCCGCAGATGATACCGGAGCGATCGCCGAGCCCACGCCGGTTGCGGGGCCACCCCACCCGAACCGAAGTACCAGGCGAGTACCGAACCGGACCGCACCACGCCGACATCGGGAGAAATGGCCAAAGTGCCGCGACGCAACGCGGACCATCGGGTCATGGCTGGCCCACTGTTCCTCCCGCATCGTTGCGGCCTCGACACTGACCGTCAATCGCTGGAGTGTGATGCTGCGACTCGTAAGGGCCCTGGGGTTCCTGGCCCCGCTGGCCATCGTTCTGCTCGCCATGGTCGCCATGGCGGTGACCCCTTCTGCCGACCCCCAGCAGCGCTTCGTCTTGCTCTCCCTGGCGCTCCTCGCCGCCGGAGCCGGGATGACCGCCATGGCACTCGCCGCGTGGAGCTACTTCGGATGGCGTCTGAACCGGATCGCCGGGGCGCTCGAGGCGACCCTGCTGGCCGATGGTCCGGTCTCGCTGCGTGAAGGCGGCGTCCCTGCCGAGCGGCGCCTGGCGCGGGCGTTCAACGCGGCAGCCGGGGCCTTCCTGCAGGTCGAGGCGAGTGCGACGCACGACCGACTGACGGGGGTCGCCAACCGCGAGACCCTGCTCACCACGCTGGTCATGGAGATCGAGCGTGCCACACGCCATCACAAGTGGCTCTCCCTGGCGTTCATCGACATCGATCGCTTCAAGCCGATCAATGACACGTACGGGCACAACTCTGGGGATGCCGTCCTGCGCCAGATCGCGGCACTGATCAGCGAGAACATCCGGGGCAGCGACCTCTTCGGCCGGTACGGCGGCGAGGAGTTCATGCTGATCCTCCCCGAGACCAATCCCGAGGACGCGACGGTGCTGGCCGAGAAGCTGCGGGCCGCCGTGCAGCAGCACCCGCTGGTCATCGCAGGTGGCCAGGTTGTGCGCGTGACCATCAGTATCGGGGTCGCCGGCGACGTGGGCTCACAGCTCCAGGTTGATCGGCTGATCGACCAGGCCGATGCGGCGATGTACGCGGCGAAGTCGCTGGGGCGCAACCGCACCTACCAGTACCGCGCCGTCGATGAGGATGCACCGGTCCGACGGGCGCCAGTCTCCGCCGAAGGTCGGGCCGCTGCCGCCGCGATCGGTCGATGGGCGAGCGACACGGCGACCGAGGCGCTCGCCTCGGTCCTTGCGCCGCAGCCCCATCACCGCGGCCGCCCCTCCGACATGATCGCGTCGCTGGCGACCGGCATCGCCCTGCAGATGGGTCTCCCCAGGGAGGAGATCGAGCGGATCCGGATCGCCAGCCTGCTGCACGACCTGGGCAAGCTCGCCGTCCACTCGGACATCCTGGACAAGCCGACCAAACTGACCGACGGCGAGTGGCAGTCGATCGGCGAGCACCCGCGCATCGGCCAGGTGATCCTCGAACACGCGACCAGCCTGCGTGACGCGATCCCGGTGGTCCTCCATCACCATGAGCGCTTCAACGGCGCCGGCTACCCACATGGACTCAAGGGCGCCGAGATTCCGATCGGTGCCAGGATCGTGTCGGTCGCCGATGCCTACCACGCCATGATCAACAAGCGACCGTACTCCGCGGCGCGGGCCCACCACGAGGCCCTTGACGAGCTCCGCAAGTACGCAGGGACCCAGTTCGACCCCGATGTCGTTGACATCTTCTGCGCCACCTACGCAGATGCTGTGCCCGCGGACGGGCTCGAACAGGTTCAGAAGCTGCACGACCGAGCGCGAGGCGGCCTGGCACGAATCAGGCCCCGGGTCTTTCCCGCCGATCACGGCCACGAGCATCCGCATGAGCGTCGTGTCTCGGATATCTCGCCGGGGGGCCAGCCGCGTCGCGCGACACGCCGCGCCGCGACGAGCGACGGGGACCCTGCCATTCGCGACGCCGCAGGTTAGGGCGCAGCCACTAGAAAGGCTTCGTCCAGGCCT
>JBDSIN010000126.1:0-4793 GCA_039917955.1 Candidatus Limnocylindria bacterium | reverse complement strand
CCCTCATTCTGATCGGCCCAAGAGTGGGATGGCGCGCGAAGCACGAATCGGGGCAGTCCTCGGGGCTCCCCTTTTGGGACGGGGCCCTTCCCACCGGCCGGGATGTTCCTGCCACATGCTGCCGAGCAGACTCAGCGTGCGGGAATGAAGCCAGACGAGGGAGAGTGCGGGTCTGGCACAGGCGCCGTAGTGTGGGAGTTAGGTGCTCGAGCTCGGGCCGCCGTAGCTGGGTGTGCGGCGTAAAGTGAGGGCATGAGGGGGCGTACTTGGCTTTTGATCGCGGCCCTGTTGCTCGGCGCGTGCAGCGCGCCAGCACCATCGCCGACGACATCCTCATCCGTGTCCACTCAGGTTGATTGCCAGCTCGGGACGGCGAGGGATTGCGACCTGGCGCTCAACGGCGCGATTGCGTTCATGCGGCAGAAGGATCTTGGTACCCCAACCCGAATCGTGGTGATCTGGGGCCGCGGACGCGCGTGGCATGCGGAGCTGCACGCGTGTTTCGCGGACGGTCGGTACGTGCCGATTGACGCAATCGGCCCCGCCGGCGGCCCTCCCGGGTTCTCGACGCGTGCGAACGGTTGGCCAGATCCGCCCTGCCGGTGAGGCATCCGCTCACAAGGGAGCCGGTCCCGGGTGCTCGGCGACGCGGGACGCGACCGCTCGGATCGGTCCCTGGGGAGCCCCTACGGATGCCACCAGACGGCGGCGGCAGGTAGCAACGCCGGTAGCAACAGGGGCGAACAGTCGCGGTCGCAGCACCGCGCCGCCAGGCTGATTTCGTGCTCATTTGCGTCACCGGCGGACGCCGCCGGACGCTCTGGCGCGCATTTGTAAACCGCCGGTCGAGGGTTCTGCATGGCGTATTGCGGGGAAGCCACCTCAGGGATTGCGTTTTACGCCTGAACGTATAGTATGTACATATCATGCCTCGCCGATCAGCTGAACCCCGGTACCGCCGCCGCGTCGTCCTGGAGCTGACGCCGGACGAGTCTGGACTGCTCGACGGCCTAGCGGAGCATTACGGCACGATCCGCGGGGCGGTACTGGCTGGTCTCCGTGAGCTTGAGGCCGACCGCAGCACCGATCTCGAAGCGCAGCTCCGAGACCTGACCGACCGACTGGCCACCGCCGAGCAATCTGCGGCGGCCGAGCATGACCGTCTGGCGACCGAGCTTGCGGCCACGAAAGAACAGCTTGCCACTAGCCGCAAGGAGTTGAAGGCCGCACAGGCCGAGCGCACGGCTGCCCGCGCTGATCTAGGCACCGCCAAGGCCAAGCTGACCGAGCAGGGTAACGCCCGGCGCGCCGCGGAGAATCAGCGGCGGGCCGTTGAGCAGCAGCTCATCCACCATGTCCACTGTGCGGCTTGCGACCGCATGGTGCCCGACACGGAGTGGGCCGAGCAGCCCGCCGAGCGTGGCGTCTACGTCTATCACCGGCCCGACGGGTTCCGCGAGAAGAACAGCTTCCTCGGCCAGCCGGCGACGGTCCTCTTCTGGCGCCCGGCCTCGACCGCCGCGGCGGAACGATGAACTCCGTCCAGCGGCCGTCGGAGCTCAGTCCGCTGCTGGTCCTCTTCCTGCTGCTGATTGCGCTGTTCGCAGGCCGGCGGCGGACGAGGATCGCGGGGCAGATCCGAGTCGCATCGCCGACCCTCATTCCCCTCGCGTCCGACGAGGCCCGCCAGTTCGCCCGTGACTTCGGCGCCGCCTACGCCGAGCTGCTCGACGGCGAGCGCGGGAAGGGCGAGGCCTAGATGGACACCTCTCCGCGGCGGGTGGCGCTCTACACCCGCATCTCGACCGACGAGACCAACCAGCCCTACTCGCTGGGCGCCCAGCGCGACCGCATGCTGGCCCACGTCGCTGCGCAGCCGGGCTGGCAGATCGTCGCCGAGTTCGAGGACCGCGCCTCGGGCAAGAGCCTGGAGCGACCTCAGTTAGCGGCAGCCCGGCGGGCGGCGGCTGGCGGGAAATACAACCTCTTGCTGGTCTACCGCGTCGACCGCCTATCGCGCAACCTCGGCCAGCTGGCTGCGCTGATCGAGGAACTCGAGGCAGCGGGGGTTGCCTTCCGCTCCCTGTCGGAGCCGTTCGACACCACCACCCCAGCGGGACGCATGATGCTCCAGATGCTGGGGGTCTTCGCCGAGTTCGAGCGGGCCAGCATCATCGAACGCATCGGGGCCGGCATGGAGCGCAAGGCCAGTCGCGGCGAGTGGACGGTGGGCAGCTACCCGCATGGCTATCGGCGCGGCAGCGACGGTCCCGGCCTGGAGCCCGACCCGGTTGCGGTGCAGGTGGTACGCGATATGTTCGAGCGCTACGTGACCCATCGTCTAGGCAGCGGCGCGATCGCCGCCTGGCTCAATGAGCGCGGCCTGCGCACCAGCCGCGGCCAGCGCTGGACGCGCGCCTCCGTCCTCGGCGTGCTTGGCAATCGGGTCTACCGCGGCGAGGTTCCCTTCCGCGGGACGTGGCACCCCGGCCGCCATCCGGCCATCGTCGATGCCGATCTGTTCGAGGCGGCCCAGCGCCTGCGGGCCTCCCGTGCCCGCGCCCCGTCCCAACGGCGCAGCAACCCGAGCCCCTTCTTGCTCAGCGGGCTGCGCCTGGTGTGTGACCGCTGCGGCAGCCCGCTGGTGGGCACCGCCGCCCACAACCGCTCCCGCCGCTACGACTACTACACCTGCGCCACCCGCTCGCGGCATGGTCGAGCCGCCTGTGACCAAGACCGTCTGCGCCGCGAGCAGCTGGAGGCCGCAGTCCTCGGCCAGCTGGCGCTGATCTATGCCAACACCGACCTGCTGCGCGAATCCCTCGCCGAAGCCGACCGGCAGTGGCGGCACGAGCATGTCGCCCGACAGGCCCGAATGGCGGGCCTGGTTGGGGAACGCGTCGACCTCGAGCATCGCCTACAGCGCTACCTGGTGGCCTTCGAGGAGGGTCGGCTGCGTCCCGAGACCTGCCAGACCCGGATCAACCAGATTGAAACGCGGCTGGCCGCGGTCGCCAGCGAGGAAGCCGGACTGGCCGTGGAAAGCACCCCGGGCGACAGTGGCCCGGTCGATCTCGCCTTCGCCTCGGCACTGCTGACTGTCTCGCTCGACGCGATCCTGGCCGAGTCCCTGCCGCCCGCCCGCAGCAAGGCCCTGCTGGCTCAGCTCATCGAGGAAGTGCGGGTCGTCTCAGCCCAGGACGTACGCGTGACGTATCGCGTGCCACCCGAGGTTCGCTTACCGGATGGAATGGTGGAGATGAGGGGACTCGAACCCCTGACCCCCTCCTTGCAAAGGAGGTGCTCTCCCAACTGAGCTACATCCCCATCGGTCGCGCCATGGTAGCGTCGCGCGCCGGGTAACGTCAGGGTGGGGTCAGGCGCCGCGCCGGCTCGGGGGGCAGCGGATCGCCCGGCGGCCAAGCCACGTTCCGGACCACGCAGACCGGCGTCTGTTCCCCGGCCTGGCCGAGCGGATTGTCTGCGAAGAGGCGCTCGACCCACCGGCGATCGAGGCCGCGACTGACACCCAGAACATTGCATCCGGCGTCGTTGGCATCGATCACCGCGACCGGGCTTCCGAGCTCGGTCGCCAGGCGCACGGCGACCCCGTTCGGGTCACGCGGACCGAGCGTGGCCGCCCGGTTGTACGGCGCGATGGTGTACGAGGTCGGACCGTCGATGGCCGCTGCCTGTCGGCCGGCGATCCGGTAGAAGAGGCCGTGGACGCCGAACGGCTTGGTGAGGCCGCTCACCACGGCGGCAAACAGGATCCGCGGGGCGCCGACCTCACCGATGGCCAGCTGCATCGTCTCGGCGGTGCCCAGCCCGATGCCGTATCCCGGACGCGTCACGAAGCGCACCAGGAAGCGCGCAAGGCGACCGGGTCGAATGGTATCCATCGGGTACGAGCGGCCCTGGGTGATCGCCACCATCCGCTCGCTGACCGCCACCAGCACGGTGTCGTGCGGATGCGGCCACGCGTAGCGGCGTGCGACATCGATGGCGTCGTCGGCATCGGTCACCAGGTGGGTGCGCACCGGATGGCGGGCGTAGACCTGGCCGTCGAGCGTGGCATACAGCGCGCGGTCCGGGTTCGCCACGTCCAGGATGCCCATCGGGCGGTCGGCCGGTTCGGGCACGGGCTGGGCTCCATCGGTCCTGCGGGGGAGGTGGTGGTGGGCGTTTCTGGACTCGAACCAGAGACCTCTGCCTTATCAGGGCAGTGCTCTAACCAGCTGAGCTAAACGCCCCCGCGAGGGCGCGCATCGTACCCCGGCATCGGCGGCTGGCGCAACCGAGTGCGTTCCGACGCGGATAAGCGAAGAGCCGCCCCTGCGACGGGACGGCTCGAACCGTGCTTCACGGCTGGAGAGTGACAGGAACCCGCGTTGTAAACGGGCAGGTCTGCGATTGCGAGGTCGACCGATCTCCCGCTTGCGCGGGTGCCGACCACCTCGCTGGCCAGCGCTTCGAATCGGTCGATCGACCTGGAAGTTCTGGTCCCTCGGCGAACCGAGTGACCGGGTCTCCCTAGAAAGGAGGTGATCCAGCCGCACCTTCCGGTACGGCTACCTTGTTACGACTTCGTCCCAATTACCAATCCCACCTTCGACGGCTGCCTCCTTGCGGTTGGCCCACCGGCTTCGGGTGTTATCGACTTTCATGACGTGACGGGCGGTGTGTACAAGGCCCGGGAACATATTCACCGCAGTGTGCTGACCTGCGGTTACTAGCAACTCCGGCTTCATGCAGGCGAGTTGCAGCCTGCAATCCGAACTGAGACCGGCTTT
>JBDSIN010000125.1:0-7129 GCA_039917955.1 Candidatus Limnocylindria bacterium | reverse complement strand
ACCCGACAGGTCGACTACGAGAAGCTGCTCGGGATCATCGGCGTCATTCGGACGGCCGGGATCGCCGCGCTGGGCCTGGTCGGGCTGACGGTGCTGTTCATGATCGTGAACATGATCCGCATCGCGGTCTATAGCCGGTCGACCGAGATCGAGATCATGCGGCTGGTCGGCGCCAGCGACTCGTTCATTCGCTGGCCGTTCATCTTCGAGGGAATCCTGTGCGGGCTGCTCGGTTCGGTGATCACGATCCTGATGGTGGCCGTGGCGTGGGATCCGATCCAGCCGATCATGGTGCGCGTCTTCCAGATGCCGACCGCGGTGAGCAGCCAGTTCCTGGCCGTGCTGTCGGCGATCATCCTGGGCGTCGGGCTGGGAGTCGGGGCGATCGGCAGCTGGATCAGCGTTCGGTCCAACCTGTCGGCCAGCGGCTGAGGCGCTCCTCGCGGCGTTCCCGCGGCGCAGGCCGGTATGCGAAACGTAATGCGGCCCTAACCGGTTCGGCCCGAGCCCGGTGCTACACTCCGGCCTCCCATGACCGAGCAGACTCCGCCACTACCTGTCCCGGCCTCGTCCGGTGACACGCCCACCGCACGCGATCCGTTAACCCCAGGCCTCGAGGCCGCGGGCGCCCGGCTCTTCCCGACCTCCCCTCCGTCGCGGGCGAACCCCCGCGACGACCGAGGCTCGCCGGTCGCCTGGGTCGTCTCCCTGGTACTCGCCAGCATGGTCGGTGCGCTCCTGTTCGCGGGCGGCTACCTCGCCGCCGGCGCCGTGGGGCGTGGAAGCGGCTGCGCGGCGCCGACCGAGGCCTTCGCCGCACTCTGCGAAGCGTACGAGAAGCTGCAGGACCAGTTCGTGGATCGGCTGGACGACACGACCCTGGTCGAGGGTGCGCTCAAGGGGATGTTCGAGTACGGCGTAAAGGACCCCTTCAGCGGCTACATGACGCCCGAGGAGTACCAGCGCGCGCTCGGCTCGCTCTCCGGGAAGTTCAGCGGGATCGGCGCCGAGATGTCGGTCAAGAACCTGGAGAACCCCGAGGACCTGGCTGCCTGCAGTGAGCTGTCGGAGATCTGCGCCCTGGTGATCGTCGCACCCCTCGCTGACTCACCAGCCGAGGCGGCCGGCATCCAGTCAGGCGACATCGTGCTGGCCGTGGACGGGGTGAGCGTCAACGGCTCCACCATGCAGGACCAGGTCGGCAGGGTCCGTGGCGAAGTGGGGACCGATGTGACCCTCACCCTGCGTCGCGGAGCCGAGACGCTCGACGTGACGATCACCCGTGCCGAGATCGTCCAGCGCGACCTCACCAGCCGGATGATCGACGAGCGGATCGGCTACGTCGCGCTGCACGGTTTCAGCCCGGACAGCCCCGAGCAGTTCCGGGAAGCGCTCCAGGGGCTGCTCGACGAGGGGGCATCCAGTTTCATCTTCGACCTGCGCGACAACCCGGGCGGGTACATCGACGCGGCCAACGAGATCGCGTCGGAGTTCATCGGGTCCGGGCTGGTCTTCACCCAGGAGTCGTCGGGCGACCAGGTCAAGCGCTGGGAGGCGACCGGCGACGGCCTGCTCACCGACGAATCGATCTTGGTCGTCGTGCTCGTCAACAACGGCAGCGCGTCCGCCTCCGAGATCGTGTCGGGGGCGCTGCAGGACCGTGGACGCGCAACGATCATCGGCCAGGCGACCTACGGCAAAAACACCGTGCAGGTATGGGCGCCGCTCGAAAACGAAGGTGGCGTGCGGATCACCATCTCGCGCTGGTTCACCCCCGATCACCGATCGGTCGCCCCCGACGGGGTGCAGCCGGACATCGCGGTGGAGATCCCTGACGGCACCCCACCCGAGACGGACCTCGTCCTCGATCGGGCCGTGCAGGAGCTGAGCGCTCCGACCGCTTGGCTGCTCGCCGAGCTCGCCGCCTGAGTTCGTCCCCGCACTTGACCGTTGCGCCGCCGCCGACCGGCTGGTAGCATCCCGCCCAACGAAAGGAGGTGGTGTGCAGTGAGCAGTTCCTGTCACGCCACCACCGAGGCGCTGCGCTAGCACGACCTCGCGTGGTTGCGACGGAGGAGCCGGCCGATACGGCCGGCTCTTTCCTTTCCCACCGACGCCCCGACGCCACCGGCGTCCCACTAGGATTGACCCGAGCCAGACCGATGCCCGACAAGACCGTCGCCGTCAACCGCCGCGCGCACTTCCAGTACGCCGTCGAGGAGACCCTCGAGGCGGGCATCGTGCTGACCGGGACCGAGATCAAGTCGATACGCGCCGGTCGCGCCAACCTGGCCGAGGCGTACGCGCGGATCGATCACGGCGAAGCGTGGCTGATCGGCGCTCACATCGCACCGTACGAACAGGGGAACCGCAACAACCACGAGCCGACCCGCGTCCGCAAGCTGCTGCTGCACCGCGACCAGATCGCCGAGCTGCTCGGGCGCACGCAGGCGAAAGGTTTCACCCTCGTCCCGCTGAAGCTCTACATCCGCGGTGGGTTGGCGAAGCTGGAGCTGGGGATCGCAAAGGGGAAGCAGGCGCACGACAAGCGGCGGGTCATCGCCGAGCGCGACGCGCGCCGCGAGCTGGATCGCACCACCAAGGAGCGGATCAAGCTCTAGGGGCTCGAGGGGAGGTCTGGCGGGCGCGTGCTACCATGAGCCGGTTATCGGTCCGTGGGGATGTCAGGTTTCGACAGGGCTCAGGGACCGGGAACTGCAGGTCGAGGTCGCCCGCAGGTCCTCGTTAAACCGCGGGCAAGCCAGTAACTGGCACTAACAGTTACACTCTCGCCGCCTAACTAGCGTCGAGCGTCAACACGGCCCTCTCTCGCCGGGCCGTGAAGGCGTCATAAGGCGGGATGCGGCGTCGCCGACTCCGGTGAGTGACGTCAAAGGGGCCGCAAGGCCTGCCGGATAGCGCGCGGAGCACCCCGCCGGTCGGGGGCCCGCAAGCGAAAAGCAAATTGGCCGGAAATACCTGTAGCACGTTCCCGGCGACTCGGTTCTGGACGGGGAGTTCGATTCTCCCCCATCTCCACCAAACCTCACGTTGACGCACTCGTGTCGCGTCCAGCGGCCGATTAAGTGTGGCCGTGAACCTATGAAGCCGCCGTACGCTGTGCTAAGGTGCCGGCCAAGCGGCACGCCCAGGGCGCTCCACGCATCGTCGCCGCGTTGAATTCGGAGGCAATCGATTCCATGGATTTCTCCAAGCTCAGCTCGAATGACAAACTTGCGGTCTACGGGGCCGCGGCGGCCATCATCGGCGCGTTTCTCAGCTTCGGCGGCGGAGGGTCCTTTGGAGTGCTGACCGGCATCGGCATGCTCGTCATCATCTTCCTGCCCCAGTTCGCGCCAACCGTCACGCTCCCCGGTTCGAAGGGGAGCCTGATGATGATCGTCGGTGGCATCGGCGCCCTCGGCGCTGTGCTGGCGCTGCTGTCCCTCCTCTCGCTGATGGGTGCATTTGGCGTGTACGGCGGCACCTGGATCATCGGCCTTGTTCTGAGCACCGCTGGCGGCCTCCTGATGGGCTGGGCCAGCTGGCAGACATTCCAGGCGGAGGGTGGCAAGTTCAACGTCGGGATGGCGAGCACGCCTCCCGCCGCTCCCCCGGCACCGATGGCCCCTCCCGCCGCTCCCCCGGCACCGATGGCTCCGCCGATGGCAGAGCCGATGGCCGACGAGGGCGGCTCCGACGACGAGCCCGCGAGGTAGCTTCCCCCCGGCTCAGCCGGCGCCTGAACCGGGCGCAGCCAGAGTCCGGTACGCATCTCGGAGCAGGTCGACCGGGTCGGCCTGCTCCTTCGTTTCCGGCCGCAGGCTGCCGGCGTAGGCGTTCAGCAGATTCACCACGGCATCGCTGGCCAGACCGTCATCGATTGCGTCCACCGCCTCGCGCGCGCGCTCGGCCACGCCCGGTTCCGTCTCGGTCGCGGCGAGCCAGCCCAGCAGCCCGGCCAGATCGGCCTGCGTCGCTTCCAGCAGGACAGGCGGGTCAGACAGAACATCGGCGAAGTGGGCAGCGGCCGCGGCGACCAGGAGCACGCGTCCCGTCGGGCTCTGAGGGGCCGGCCATGCCCGAAGCGTTCCGCCCTCGTCACCGAAGACGAGTTCCCAACCGGACGCGCGCCGGCGCGTGCCCACCCATGGGCCCCCGGGCGACAGCCGGCCGAAGGCGATGACCGATTCGGCCGACTTGGCCATGAGGGGTGCCTAGGACTCGACCTTGCCGGCTGGCAGGATGACGATCCGGCGTCCCGGCTCGACGCCGACGCTCTGCGTGCGCACCTTCGGGTTCTCGACGAGCGCCATGTGCACGATACGACGCTCGATCGCCGGCATCGCCTCGAGCTGAATGATCTTGCCGGTCTGGATGACTCGCTTGGCGGCTCGCTCGGCCACGTCGCGGAGCTGCTCCTCGCGGCGGGTCCGGTACCCCTCGACGTCCACGGCGATGCGGTTGTACTCGCCCTCGCGCTTGGCCACGATCAGGTTGACGATGTGCTGCAGGCTGGCCAGCTTCTCGCCGCGCCGCCCGATCAGCACCCCCAGGTCAGAGCCTCGCACGTTCAGTCGTGCGGTCTCGCCGCCGGTCGCGATCTCGACCTCGCCAGGGACGTCCATCAGGCGCAGGAGTTCCTCGAGGACGGTCTTCGCCTGCTCGACCGCGCTTCGCTCCTTGTCCGTCAGCTCCTCCAGGGGCTTGCCGGGGATGAACGGGGCCGGTTCCCGCTGTGGGCGGTCGCCACGGTCTGGGCGTGGTTCGCGCGGTGGTCGGTCGGCACGATCACGACGCGGGCGCTCGGAGCGACCGCCACGCGGCGCTCGTTCGCTCCGTCCGGCGGCCCCACGGCCGGCGGGGGCGTATCCACTGTCCGCAGGTGCGAGGTCGGCGGGCGCTGACACCTCGGCGTCAACCTCGCTCACCATCTCGGCGCTCACCATCTCCTCGGCCGCATCAGCGGGCGCCGCGGGGGGGCTCACCTCGGTGCGCGGCTCTGGCTCCGGCCGAGGCTCGGGGGCGCGCACCGTCTTCGCTGCGGCAACGGCCGACTTCGGCGCGGCCAGGATGCGCGCCTCCTCGCCGCCGACACCCAGGATGCCGCGGCTCCCCTGGGCCAGGATCTCAATGTCGAGGTCGCTCAGGTCCGCGCTGAATTCCTTCATCGCGGAACGGATCGCCTCCTCAACGTTCTTGCCGTTGAACTCGCGGAATGTCATCGCTTTCGGCCTCGTCGCTTCTTCTTGCCGCCGGGGCGCTGACCGGGCCGCGCGGCTCCGGGTGCCCCAGGGCGGGGGGTGGAGGGCTGTCCGGTCTCCTTCTTCGAGCCGCCGCCATCCGCGTTATCGCGGCGTGGGGGCGTCCCCAGCAGGGCGCCGTCCGGCAGGGGCGCGAATCGCGGGTGCCAGCCGAAGAGCGGGAAGAGGTTGCCGAAGCCCATGATCGTGTACTGCTGGACGATGAGGTAGGCGGTGTAGACGACCCAGTAGAGGATCAGCCCGCTCGGGAAGAGCCCGCCCCACCAGATCGTCAACAGCGGGAAGAGGTAGGTCATGGTGTTCGTCGTGGACGACGTCGGGTCGCCCTCGATCGGCTTGGGGCTGGTCATGCGCACCTGCACGAATTGCAGGAGCGCGGCCAGGACGGCGAGCCCGGAGAGGGCGAAGCCTCCCAGGCTCAGAGAGAAGACGTGGTCGATCTGGGCGAGGTCGAGGCCAAAGAGCCAGCTCACCGAGGTCTGCACCGGTTCGGACAGCTTGAGCGGATCGATCAACTGGCAGTTGAGGGGGAGGAAGTGGCTGAACTCGCCATTGAACGCGGGGAGATCGCACACGCCGGAGATCGGTGCTCGGAACTGGGTCGTGCTGCCGGCCAGCGCGGTGATGCCCGGCACTGCGTCCTGGAGCTTGCTGAACGCATCGGAAGCCGCCTGCTCGGCGGTGACGGTCACCACGTTCGAGGCGCGAATCAGCGCCTGGTAGAGGGCGAACAGGAGCGGCAACTGGATCAGGAGCGGGAGGCATCCGGCCGCCGGGTTCACGCCGTGTTCCCGATACAGGACCTGGGTCTCTTCGGCGATCTTGGTGCGGTTGCCCTTGTGCTTGCGCTGCACCTCGCGGATCAGCGGCGCCATCCGCTGTGCCTCGCGCTGGGATCGGATCTGCCGAACGAAGAGCGGCGCGAGGATGGTGCGGATGACGATGGTGAAGACGATGATCGCCAGCGCGAAGTCGCTGAAGATCAGGTGGTAGAACCCGATCAGCAGGTTGAAGAGCGGGAGGAAGAAGACATCCCAGGGCGGCGTGAAATGCTCGACCCCGAGGAAGCCGGCGCCGATGATTGGGTTCAAGGTGTGCGGATCTCCCTAGCGAACCGGATCATGGCCACCGGGGTGGAGCGGGTGACAGCGCCCGATGCGTTTGGCACCCATCCACGTCCCCTTCAGCAGCCCATAGCGCTCGATGGCGGTGTAGGTGTACTGCGAGCAGCTCGGGGTGTAGCGGCATGACGGCGGCATCCACGCGAAGAGCCGCTGGTACGCCGTGATCAATCCCAGGCCGATCATTCTCATCCACGGATCCCCGATCGCTCCACGAGCGACCGAACTGCCTCCCTGAGCTCGTCATGGCTCACACTTGCCGCCTCCGGTCGAGCGACCACGAGAAGGTCCCAGCCCGATCCGAGGGCGCCGATCTGCTCCCGAAGAACCTGGCGCAGCCGACGCCTCACCCGATTGCGCTGAACCGCGCCTCCGAGAGATCGCGGGGTGCTGAGCCCGACCCGTGTCGTCGAACCGTCGGTCCGCAGCGCTCGCAGGACCAGCAGTCGGTTCGAGCGGGCCGTACCCTGGCGACCGAGGGCGTCGAAGTCCGCCTTGCGCCGCAACATGACGAGGGGCGGCACGGTGGGTCTCGTCGCCGTCAGACGCTCAGCTTCTCGCGCCCCTTGGCTCGACGCCGGGCCAGCACGCGACGACCGCCCTTCGAAGACATGCGAGCGCGGAAGCCATGTTCGCGCTTCCGGGCGCGCTTCTTGGGCTGATAGGTCCTCTTCATCGTCGGTGCGTGCTTCCCTCGTTCAGCGGCGGCGAAGCGGGTCCGATAACACACGAAGGGCTGGCATT
>JBDSIN010000124.1:0-2515 GCA_039917955.1 Candidatus Limnocylindria bacterium | reverse complement strand
TGAGGTCGGCGTCGCCGTTCTCGACCATCGCGATCCGCTGCGCGTCGGATTCGACGACGGTGAAGACAATCTCATCGGGGAAGCCGTCGGGACGCACCTCGGCTTCCCAGACCTCGAAGTGCGGATTGCGCCCCAAGCGAACCTCGTGGTCGGTCACCTCGGTGACCGTATATGGGCCAGTGCCTGGGAACGTTCCCTCGACGAGATCGTTCATGGGGACGCCTTCAGGCACCGGGTACGCGACCGGATGAGCAAGTTTGTAGATGAAGTCCGGGTCGGGCGTTGAAAGTTTGAAGGTGACCGTGTGGGCGGCATCGTCGGTCACGACGCCAGCGGACAGGTCGCACCGCACGACGGGTGTTCCGTCATCGTTCGTGCAGGCCTCGGCGCCAACGACTGATCCGAAGAGGAACGAGCCCCATACCCCAAAGAGAACATCTGCCAACTGGAAGCTGCGCTCGAGTGAGCGCTGGAAATCGGAAGCTCGAACGGGGTCGCCGGTCGAATACACGAGGTTCGGCCGCAGCTGGAACGTGTACATCAATCCGCCATTCGTTGGCTCGGGAACTGATGTTGCGAGATCGGCCAGCAAGGTCGAACCGGCGGCGCCACCAACGTGCCGGTACCCGACGAGTCCGTCAGCTTCGAGCGAGGTGACGTTGTAGTTCGGGTTGTCCAGTGGATCGGTCTTGTAGCGCGGGAGTCGATCGGGATCGAGAAACTCGACGATGCGCAGCGTGCCGCCGCGATGACTGGCGGCGGATGCCTGCGCGGCGAGCCATACTTCGCCGTCGAGGACGATCAGCGAAGCGACGGCACTGCTCGTCGAGATCCGCTTGTGGGGCGCCGACGAATCAGTCGCGTCAAGCCGATAGACGGTTCCATCCTGGTCGCCAACCCAGACAGCGCTGCCACTGACCGCGATCGAGGCCAGGCTGCCGCCAACGTCGATCGTATCAGTCACGCGGTCGCCGCTTCGGTCGATGCGAGTCACGGTGCCGTCGGCCAGTGCGACCCATACCGAGTCTGGACTGAGGGCGAAGGCGCTCGGCCGCGCGGGAAGTGGAATCGGCGCCGCCAGCAGGGCGCCCGTGCCTGGATCGAGGTGGCTGACTGATGCGCCATCCCCGCTCAATACCCATAGCCCGCCCTCATCGAGGGCGAGCGCGATCGGCGTGGCAGCCACGTCCGTTGGCAGGCTGACTTCACCCGACCTGGTGTCGATGGACAAGACGGTACTGTCGGTCGCGTTGGCCACCCACAGGGAGGAACCGGCGGCAGCAATCGCGGTCGGCCCATTCCCCACGGTAATGTCCGCAACGACTCGGCCGGTCGCGACGTTGATCCTCGAGACCGTCCGGTCCCCGCTGTTGGCCACCCATACCGAGCCCTCGGCCACCGCGATGCCTTTCGGCTGACGTCCAACGTCGATGCCGTCGATGACCGCGTAGGTCGCGAGATCGATCTGAGACACCGTGTCAGCGCCGGTATTGGTGACCCATGCGTACCCCCCTTCAACCGCGATCCCGCCGGGCCGGGTTCCGACCGGGATCTGACCGATGACCTCGTTCCGCTCCGGGTCGATGACCCCAATCGAGTTCTCGGCCACGCTGGCCAGCGCCGGCGGCTGCCAGGGCTTCCATACGAACAGGCCGCTGGTCGCAATGATGAGGGCGAGCCCCACGGCAGTGGCGGCCACGAGACGGGGACGGCGCTGCCAGAGGGGACGCGCTTGGGCGCGGCGAACGGCTACTGCGCGCCGTTCGCGGGCGGAGGTGGCCGTAGGAGTTCCTCCCGTCCCTGGCTCGACCCGGCCGACCGCCCAGACCTGCCACTCGCCGGGCACGCCCTTCAGCTGCCGAACGCCGCGGTCATCAAAGGTCAGCCCTGAGCCGGCGGCCAGCTCGCGCACCGTGGACGACACGAGCACCTCACCCCCGCCGGCATTGGCCATGATGCGCGAGGCGATAACCACCGCGATGCCGGTCACCTTGCCGGCCATCTGCTGCACCTCGCCGACATGGACCCCGGCGCGGATCTCGAGGCCCAGCTTGCTAACCCCCTCGGCCATGGCGAGCACGCAGGCAACCGCGGTGGCGGGGGCATCGAAGATGACGAAGAATCCGTCGCCGGCGGTGTCCATCTCGCGTCCGCCGTGACGGCGCAGCTCGGCCCGGATCAGCGCGTGGTGCTGCTGCAGGAGCTCGCGCCAGGCGCTGTCACCGAGTTCAGCGGCGTGCTCGGTAGAGCCCACGATGTCAGTCATCACGACCGTGGTCAGGAAGCGCTCCGGAGTCCCTCGCCTATCCGGCATGGCCGTGAGTGTGCGTTACGGACGGACCGGCGGCAAGACATACGCTCGCTATTCGCGGCGTCCCAAGGCGCGAATTCGTGCCCATCTGGGTGGAGCCGAAGGAGGGATTCGAACCCTCGACCGACGGTTTACGAAACCGTTGCTCTACCACTGAGCTACTTCGGCACTGGCGCGAACGGGGCCCGAGTCTACCAGCGGCAA
>JBDSIN010000123.1:0-6499 GCA_039917955.1 Candidatus Limnocylindria bacterium | reverse complement strand
GCAGCATCGCGCTGCTCGCCGACTGGTTCCTGCGCTTCACCTTCTGGGGCGGCGGCCGGCGCAGCGGGGGAGACCGCGACCGCGGCGGCGGGGGAGCGGCGGCCCTCCTGTTCGTGATCGCCCTGGTTCTTGCGATCGTCGCGCCCCTGATCGGCCGGATGGTTCAACTGGCGGTGAGTCGCAGCCGCGAGTCGCTGGCCGATGTCAGCGGCGTGGAGCTTTCTCGGAACCCGATCGGCCTGGCGCGTGCGCTGCGTGCCATCGCGGATGACCCCGAAGTGCTCGAGGTGGCCAACCGCGCCACGCAGCACCTCTACATCGTCAACCCGATCAAGATTTTCGAGTCACGTGCCAAGAGCATGTGGGACACGCACCCGCCGCTCGCCGAGCGGATCGGCGTCCTGCGCGGCCTGGCGGGCCAGTTTGGCCAGGACCCGCGCGTTCTGGAGTCCAACGAGACGTAAGGCGCTCCGGTTGCCGCTCGATCGAGCCCTGTGCTATCGTCGAACGTCGATACGCGACCACGAGCGAGTGCTGCACCTCCACGGATCGACGGGCGGGCCGAGGTAGCTCAGTTGGTAGAGCACCGCCCTGAAGAGGCGGGTGTCGTCAGTTCGATTCTGACCCTCGGCACCATCAATCGCGGCGCGAATCGGTAAACGGGCGGAAGTGGCTCAGTTGGTAGAGCATCACCTTGCCAAGGTGAGGGTCGCGGGTTCGAGTCCCGTCTTCCGCTCCATTTCTCTGCCCTGCGCGCGGTGATCCTCGATTCGATGACCTGCTAGCCTCGTGCGGTGGCGCCGATGCCCCGTCGTCTAACTGGCAGGACAGCGGACTTTGGATCCGTGAACCGAGGTTCGAATCCTCGCGGGGCAGCCAGGCTCCAGCGAAATGGCGACGTGCCCGAGTGGCCAGGGAGCGGTCTGCAAAACCGTGTACACGGGTTCGAATCCCGTCGTCGCCTCCAATATTCTGAGCACGAAAACGCCCCTCCGAGCCAGTTGACGGGAGGGGCGTCGTGACGGTTGACAGCCCATTTGACAGCCTAAGTCTCGGACATCTGTTCGGGTTGAGTCCTCTCCAGCAGGGTTTCGATGGCTGTGGCGAGATGCTCGCCCTCCCGCCGCAGGGGCTCGCGCTGTCGCTTCGACTACCTGTCGGTTCCCGGCCAGTAAGCACCACCGCGTCGGGTTGCATCGGGCCGGGGTGACGTTGACGGCGCCGGAGCGGACCGAGTACCGCAACCTGGTCGCCTGGGTTTGGCGTCCATTTGGTCGCACCAGAAGCCAGGCCGGACCGCTCAGGCCGTTCCGCCCAGGGCGGGGCTCAGTGGCGAGCTTAGTCCTCAGCTCACCGCTTTCTTCACGAGCGCGCCGATTCTTGCCTCGGCGGCGGCGGTCAACTCCGTCAGAGCGAAGGCGGTCGGCCACATGGCGCCTTCGTCGAGGTTCGCCTCGTCGCTGAAGCCGAACGTCGCGTACCTCGCGTTGAATTTCGACGCGCCCTGGAAGAAGCAGACGACCTTGCCGTCCTTGGCATATGCGGGCATCCCGTACCACGTTCGAGGCGAGAGGGCTGGCGCGCTGGCTTTGACGACGGCATGCAGCCGCTCGGCCATGGCGCGATCCGGTTCCGGCATCTCAGCGATCTTCGCGAGCACGGCGCTTTCCCCGTCCACCTTCTGCGCTTCCGCCTTCAGCTCTTTGGCGTGCTCCTTCATCGAGGCTCGCTCCTCGTCCGTCCATCCGTCGGACGTCTTGCCGGTCGCGTTGGTGGTCTTGGCGGACTTCTGCCTGTCCTTCATTGCAGGTTTCCTCCTCTGCGGGTCTTGATGGGTCGACCCTGACGATAGGGAGCCGCCGCCGCGGCTTCTCCGAAACTGCTCGGTCGTGACCGGGGACCGGCTGGCGGAGATCTGCGGCCAGTTTCTGCGTAAGGGCCAGCTGGCCGACAACGCTCGTGGGAAGTAGAGGCCCATGGCGCTGGCCTACGGCAGCATCGCGTGGTAGCAACAAGGGCGGATACCCCCGGTCATCGGCTCGGCTGGATCGGCGACTCTGAGCGTAGCGGAGGCTTCGACGGACGGCCACGGAGGCTGTGGCCGGGACTGCAAAACCGTGTAAACGGGTTCGAATCCCGTCGTCGCCTCCAACATTTCAGGCCAGTTCTCCGTCAACGAAGGGCCGGACCTCGATCGGCTTTCGGACCACCTCGGAGGTCTTGGCTGCCCAGGCGAGCGCCGCATCGAGGTTCTCTGCCTCGATAAGGTAGAACCCGCCGATGTGTTCCTTCGACTCCGCGAACGGACCGTCAACTGTCAGCACCTTGCCGTCGGACATTCGCACCACCCTAGCGGCATCGGGCTCATGCAGACGGCCGCCGAAGACCCATGTGCCCGCAGCCTTGAGTTCCTCGTTGAGCGCGGAGATCTGACCCCACCAGGCTTGCATCTCCGCGTCGCTCATCGGCGGTGCGACTTCGCCCTCGACGCTGTGGACGGAGAGCAGGTAGTAGGCCATGCGTGGTCCTCCATCTGGCGGGCGGTGCCCCCTGCTTGAATAGACGAACTCGCGTCAATCAGATCGACAGTTTGGGGCTCACCGTGTCTCGACGGTCCGTACCAGCGCCAGCCTACCTAGAATGGGCGACGGCCGGGCAGCGCCTGATCCGGCCGCATGGCGCCGGAGTGGCGGAACGGCAGACGCGGCCGACTTAAACTCGGCTGCCCCGCAAGGGGCTTGGGGGTTCGACTCCCTCCTCCGGCACCAGTCCGCCGTCCGCGGAACGGCTGAGAAAGTGAGCCTCAGCTGCCGCGAGCGCGCAGCGCTTCGCGACGCGCCCTGTCCGCGTCCCTGCCGACACCCGCGGGCTGCTTCCACTCATTCCCGGCGATCGCCACCACCAGTTCCTGGATTGCGGCGGCGGCCGGCGAGTTCCGCCGGCTGGTGACCAGCGGCACCCCCTCGTTCACCGAGCGGATCAGATCGACCTCGGTGTAGGGGATCTCGGCGACCGGCTTGGCCTTGAGGAGGTTCTGCACGTCGCGGGTCTTGAGCAGCTCCTTGGGGAAGATGTGGTTCACCACGAAGTGGGTACTCGCCCGCAGCGTGGCCGTCTCGGCCAGGAAACTGAGCAGGAGACTGGTGGCGCGGAGCGCGGCAATCTCCGGGAAGATGACGAAGATGTGGGTGTCGGCCTGCTCCAGCATCCAGAGCGTCCGTGGGTCGAGGCGCGAGCCGCAGTCCACCACGATGTGCTCGAAGCGCGGCTTGAGGATCGCCAGCGCCTGCTCTAACTGCTCCACCGTGATCCTGAAATCGGCCTCGGGGTTCGTCGGGGCCGCGAGTACGCTCGTGCCTGAGGTGTGGGCGGTCAGGTACGAGATCGCCACGTCAGGATCGGCCAACGCGAGGTCATCGGCGCAAAGAGCTGCGATGTCGTAGCGGGGGCTCAGGTTCAGGTGGGTCGCCACCTGTCCGAACTGCAGGTCGAGGTCGATCAGCAGAACGTGCTGAACACGTCCGTCGCCCGCCCCGCCAGCGAGCAGGACCGCCGCATTGACGGCCAGGGTGGTGGTTCCCACACCCCCCTTCGGGGAGAAGAAGGTGGTGATCTTGCCGGCTACTGGTCCGCCGCCCGGGCCCTTCGGACGCACCTTGCCGCTGCGGATCAGCAGGGCTTCGACACGGGCCTCCATCTCGGCGCGGGTGAATTTGGACGCAATCACGTCGTCGGCGCCCGCCTCCAGGAAGGCGATGCGCGCTTCGACATCGCCCGCCGGTGCGACGATCACCATTGGAGCGTGCGTCTGTGAAGCCGCGCGCATGCCGCCGATTGCGCCCGACACCGCAAGGCCCTCGGCCACGATCAGGTCGAATGGACGATCACGCAGCGCCGACACCGCATCAGCCGGATTCCGGACGCTGGTGGTGGCGTAGCCGAGATCGCCGAGGTGACTCTCGAGTTGCATCCGCAGCTCGGTACTCGGCGCGCAGATCAGGATCGGATTCGACGGCATCGACACCTCGGTGGGCAGCGGCTGAACGGACCGGCGCAAGTATAGGTGGCGCCCCGGCTGCGTTGCCATGGGGGTCTTTGGGCCGTATACTCCACGTCTGCCTCCGATTGCGGAGGCTGTGTCATGTCATTGGGCTCCTTTCTGCTGCACCGTCGGTTCCTGCCGGGGTGTCGCAAGCCCATAGAGAGGAGGACGGCCTATGCGCCGCTACGAACTCATGCTGCTGATTCGGCCCGACCTGGAGGACGACAAGCTCCAGGCCGCAGTCGAGAAGGTCACCCGTGCCGTCGTCAACGGCGGTGGAGCGCTGACCAAGGTCTCACCGTGGGGCAAGCGCAGGCTCGCCTACGAGATCAAGCACTTCCGCGAGGCGAGCTACTTCCTGATCCACTTCGACATCGCCCCGGACGCCGTGCGCGAGATCGAGCGCGGGCTGCTCATCAGCGAGGAGATCCTCCGACACCTCGTCACGGTGCTCTCCAGCCAGCCCGGCGAGGTCGACGACGACGATCTTCCACTCCCTGAAGATGAGCTCGTCGCCGTTGAAGACTCCCTCTTGGAGTCAGAGTTGTCCGAGGACGACCTGCCGGACGACGACCAGGAGGTCCACGAGGACGAGGTTGCCGCCGAGGCGTAGCCGGGCGGCATGAGGAGATCGATGCGATGACCCTGAACAAGATGATGATCATCGGCAACCTGGGAGCGGACCCCGAGCTCCGCTACACGCCGGGGGGGAAGGCGGTCGCCGAGCTTCGCGTGGCGGTCAACGACCGCTCTCGCGGCCCCGACGGCGAGTGGCAGGAGGAGACCCAGTGGTTCCGCGTGGAGCTCTGGGAGCAGGCCGCCGAGCGCGCCGCCGAGCGGCTCCGCAAGGGCCACAAGGTGTTCGCCGAGGGCAGCCTGCGTGCCCGCGAGTGGGAAGGCAAGGATGGCCAGAAGCGCACTTCGCTGGAGATCCGCTTCGCCCGCGTCCAGTCCCTCGAGCGCCGCGACCCCGGTGAGGGAGGCTTCTCGGAGGGCGAGTTCGGCGGACGTTCGGCCGACGCGCCGCCGGCCGCGAGGCCGCGGGGCGCCAGCAAGCCATCTGGTGACGTCGAGTCGATCGACGTCGACGACATTCCGTTCTAATCCTGATCCACGAGGGAACCTGAACAACCATGGCATCTCCACGATCCCGCCGCGAGACGGCCGATTACTACCGCGATCGTCGCCGCAGGAAGGTCTGCAACTTCTGCGTTGAGAAGTCGGAGTCGATCGACTACAAGGAGGTCAACCGCCTCCGTCGCTACCTCTCGGAGCGGGCGAAGATCGAGCCCCGTCGCAAGACCGGCACCTGCGCCCGCCACCAGCGGATGCTGACCGTCGCGCTCAAGCGGGCTCGCCAGGTCGCGCTGCTGCCGGTCGCTCCCTCGCACCTGCGCCCCTGATCGGCCAACCTGGCTGATGTCGGCGCCATCGCGCCGGCGGGCTGGCAGATGGAGACCGATCTGCTGCTCCTCCTGCTCGGCGGCGCGGCCGCCGGTGCATTCGGCGCCCTCCTCGGGCTGGGCGGCGGCGTACTGATTGTTCCGCTGTTGACGATCGGCTTCAACATTCCGCTCGCCTCGGCGGTCGGGACCAGCCTGATCAGCGTCGTGGCCACCTCCGCCGGCGCAGCAGCACTCAACGTACGCGCCCGTCGGGCCGATGTGCGCCTCGGGATCGCCCTGGCACCCGGCACGATTCTCGGAGCCGCAGCCGGCGGAGCGATGGCAGGGATCTTCCCTGAGTATCTGCTCACCGGGGCGTTTGCAGCCCTGCTGGTGTACGTCGGCGTGGTGCTGCTCCGTTCCACCGCCAGACGGTCCGGTGCCTCTGACGGCACCGCGCCGGTCGACCCGTCTGCGCCCGACGGGCCGGATGTGCCCGCTTACCGGGCGCATCGGCTGCCGCTGGCGTTGGGCGGCTCCCTCGGTGTCGGCATGATGTCATCGCTGTTGGGCGTGGGCGGAGGCATCGTCCAGGTGCCCCTCATGCGCCTGGTGATGGGCGCTCCCATGGCGGTGGCAGCGGCCACCAGCAACTACCTCCTCGGGATCACGGCGGCGGCGGGCGCCTATGCCTATCTGCTGCGTGGAGAGGTGGATCCCGCCGTGGCCGGTCCGATGGTGCTCGGCGCGACCATCGGGGCAGTGAGCGGGGCCCGGGTCGCACCGCTCGTCAAGGCGGGATGGCTCACCCTGCTGTTCGTGGTGGTCATCGGCTGGATCGCATTGCAGATGGCGCTCCGGGCGCTGGAGCTGGCGACATGACGAAGCTCGGCAACCGTCCGGCGCCGGACGAGCTGTCCCGTTGGGTGGGTGGTACCCTCGCCCTTGGTGCGATCGCTTCCTTCGTCACGGTCGCGGTGGGCGTTGTGCTGGACCTTGCTAGCATCACGTCAGCCGGACTGCTCCTGCTGGTTCTGACGCCGATTGGGCACCTGCTCGCTGCGCTCGCCGC
>JBDSIN010000122.1:0-3222 GCA_039917955.1 Candidatus Limnocylindria bacterium | reverse complement strand
GCAGATGTAGACGCCCTGGCCCGCAATCAATTTGCGAACCTGCTCCTGGCTCTTGCCGCAGAACGAGCAGCGGTACGGGACCTTCGTCTTGCCGGTCATTGGATCGAGCATAGCACGGGCTTTCGCGACGGCCGGCTATCGACCGATCATCCTCGATAGGATGAACCGATGCGTCCTGGCACCACGTTTGGACCGATGGAGAGCTCGCGATCAAGCGCTGGCTGCTCGACCTGGAGCGTTCGTAGCCCGAGCAGCGGCGAGCCGCGCCGAGCCGCGCCAGATGCCCACCCGGGGACCGTTAGATCGGCATTCGCGGCGCCAAGTAGCGTGTGGGGCGCGGCCGACCCATCGGTTGAGCGTGAGTCCGGCAGCGCCGAGGAACGCTCGAGGCCCCGGGACTGGCCAGAGGCCGCGTAGCGGTCCCCCGGTGCACAGGTGACGTCGCCCGAGCGCGGGCCTGAGCAGCGGCGAGCCGTGACAGCCCTGACCGACCCTACTTCTTGGACTTCGGCTCCGGCTTCGCGTCCGCGGCGGCCGCTTCCACGGCGGCCGCTTCGGCGGCGGACGGCACCTTCCCGCCGGCAGCCTGGGTCATGGAAATGAGCGACTCGCCCGAACCCACGAAGACCTCGTCGATGATGCCGTAGGCCTTCGCCTCCTCGGCCCCCAGGTAGTAGTCGCGGTCGGAGTCCTGCTTCACCTTCTCGGGCGTCTGGCCGGTGTGGTTGGCCAGGATCCTGGTCAGCCGCTCGGTGAGGTGCATCACCTCGCGCACCTGAATCTCGACGTCGGGCGTATTGCCGCGGAACCCGGCCGAACCCTGGTGGATCATGATTCGGCTGTTCGGCAGCGCAAACCGCTTGCCCTTGGCCCCCGCAGCCAGCAGGACCGATGCCATGCTCGCCGCCTGGCCGATGCAGATGGTGCTTACCGGCGCCTTGAGGTACTGCATCGTGTCGTAGATCGCGAGCCCGCTGGTGACCACGCCGCCGGGCGAGTTGATGTACAGGCTGATGTCCTTGGTCGGGTCCTCGCTCTCGAGGAAGAGGAGCTGGGCGATCACCAGGTTGGCGATGTGATCCTCGATCGCATCGCCGAGGAAGATGATCCTTTCCTTGAGGAGCCGCGAGTAGATGTCGAAGGCTCGCTCGCCGCGAGCGCTCGACTCGATGACCATCGGGACCAGCATGCGTCTACTCCGTGGTGTCGTTGGATTCGGGGGCCGATGGCGCCGCCACCACGGCGGGGGTATCGGTCCCGAGTGCACGATCGATCAGGGTGTCCACCAGTGTACGGTTGCGCAGGGTCATGCGCAGGTACGAGCGACCACGGCGTGAGTTCAGGTACTCGGACAGCCGCGGCTCGGCCCCGTGGCGCTCCAACTGTGAGGCGATCTCGGCGTCGATCTCGGCGTCGGTGGCGTCGATCCCCTCCTTCTCAGCGATCGCCGACAGGACGAGCAGCGTCTTCACCCGGCGGCTCGCCGGCTCGCGGAGTTCGACGGCCAGCTCCTCGGGCGACTGGCGCGCCATCTCGAGGTACTGCTCCATCCCGATCCGCTGCTGGGCGAGTCGATTACGAAGCTCGTCGCGCATGATCTCGATCTCGTTGGTGATCATCACCTCGGGGAGCTCGACCGTCGCGTTGGTCGTGGCGAAGTCGATGATGCGGTCGGCGAAGTGGTGGCGCGCGTCGTCCGCGCCGCGCTTCTCCAGGGCATCGCGGATCTCCGCGCGCAGCTCGTCGAGCGTCCCGAGCTCGCCGACGCTCTTGGCGAACTCGTCGTCGAGATCGGGCAGGATCCGCTCCCGCAGGTCGAGCAGGGTCACCTGGAAGTGGGCTCGCTTGCCGCGAAGCTCCTCGACGCGGTACTCGTCGGGGAAGGAGATCTCGAACCCCTTTTCCTGGTCGATGGTCATCCCGACAAGCTGGTCCTCCCAGCCGGGGATCATGCGGTCCTCGCCGATGATCAGCGGCAGCCGGTCGGACGACCCGCCGTCGAACGGCTCGCCGTCGATGGTGCCGACGAACTTCACCGCGGCGACGTCCCCCTTGGCAGCGCCGCGGCCATCCGTCGGATGCAGGGTGGATTGCTGCTCACGCAGGTCGGTGATCACCGCCGTGGTCTGCTCATCGGTGACGACCACCGGCTCAAGGGTGAACGCGAAGCCGGTGTAGGCGCCGAGCTTCACTTCGGGCCGGACCGCCACGGTTGCAGTGAAGCGCACCGCGACGCCCTCGGAGACGGTGGCCGGATCGAGGTCAACCTCGGGCTGGTCGAGCGGGATGATCGTCGACTGGTCGAGCGCCGCGTCGTACGAGTCATTGATCAAGTGTTCGACGGCCTCCGCCACCACAGCGGCACGTCCGACAAACCGATCGATCACGTGGCGCGGCGCCTTGCCGGGCCGGAACCCGGGCACCCTGGTGCGCTCGGCGACGTGGCGGTATGCGGTGGCGAAGGCGTGATCCACCTCGGCGGCGGGGACCTCGATGTCCAGGCAGACCTTCGAGCCGGGCTCGGGCCGGGTGGAAACGGTGACCAATGCTGCTCCTGTAGCGTGATTTCAGAGACGACGGCTGGGCGAAGCTTGGTGGGCGAGGCGAGATTCGAACTCGCACGTCTTGCGACACCGACTCCTAAAGCCGGCGCGTCTGCCGTTCCGCCACTCGCCCGTGCTGTCCGGGTCGGCGGCCGCTCGCCGCGGAGTCTACCAAGCGGCGGGTCAGGGCGCCCCGGAGCTCCTTCCGCGCGAGGAGATCCCCGAGTAGTCGGCGGCAGGTGACGGCCCGCTCGCTGCCGGACGATCTGCTTCGTCGGTCAGGAAGCGTTCGATGGCTTTTCGCGCGAGTGCGGCGGCCAGCAGGGTGAGCGCGGCCTCGGCCGCGACCCACGCGCTGCGCTTCGGTCCCGGCGGTCCATCGACCATCTGCTTGGCGAGTTCCCTGCGAGCCTTGCGATCCTTCACCGGCTCGCGGCGCCAGCGACGCAGCTCCTCTACCAGGCCGGCGCGAGCTGCAGCGCCCGACGCACCGGCCGCCTCGGCCATGACGTCGACCCAGGCCTGCATCGGTCTCGGGAGGGCGTCATACGCCTGCTCGGCGTCGCGCGACGCGGCACGGCCGCGGAGCATCCGGAAGACCCGGCGCGGACCGCCTGCAACCAGGAAGACGACGCCGGCCGCCAGTCCGATAACCGGCAGCGGGTTGTCACCCACACGC
>JBDSIN010000121.1:0-16133 GCA_039917955.1 Candidatus Limnocylindria bacterium | reverse complement strand
GAGCGCTCTGGCACCTGCAGGCCTTTGGCCTGCGCCCGGTCGGCGAGTTGCGGGTCCGCTCGGTGGACGAGTCCAACTGGGCCGAGGCCTGGAAGCGGGACTACGTGCCGCAGCGGATCGGCCGGGTTGTGATCGTGCCGTCCTGGCTGGAGGAGCCGATTGCGCCCGATGAGGTGGCTCTGCGTCTGGATCCCGGGATGGCCTTTGGGACCGGTCTCCATCCAACGACGCGTGGCTGCCTCACGCTCCTGCAGTCGATCTCCCCGATGCCCGCGCGCGTCCTGGACGTCGGCTCCGGCTCGGGGATCCTGGCCCTGGCTGCGCTCCGCCTGGGTGCGCAGCGCGCCGACTGCCTGGACACCGATCCCGTGGCGGTGGAGTCCACGCTCGCCAACGCTGCAGCCAACGGACTGGCTGATCAACTTCTGGCGACCGCCGGAACCCTTCCTTCTCATCCGGCCGGGGAGCCGTACCCGCTGGTCCTGGCAAACCTGGTGGCAGCGGTGCTCATCGAATTGGCCGAACCGCTCGCCGCCCACGTCGCCGCTGGGGGCACGCTGCTGGCCAGCGGGATCATCGAAGGGCGTGCCCGCGACGTGCTGGCCGCCCTCTCGTCCGTCGGTTTCGTCGTCGAGGATCGCCTCGACGACGGCGAGTGGGTTTCGCTGCGCCTGATGACCCGCCACTGAATCGCCACATTCCGACGAGGTGCACACGAGCCGTCCGGGATTGCTTTGATGACGCCAGGTGCGGCTGCCAGGGCGCAGGATGGCGATTCGGACCACCGCGAGTGCCCGCCATGACGCTGCCACCTGCATCTGGCGGATGTGGTCCACAGCTGCCGAGGTAGGCTGAACGGGTGCATCGCTTCTTCGTGGATCCGGCGGCCATGGCTGGCGAGCGCTTCCCGATCCCGCCAAGGATCCTCCATCGGGTAGCCCGCGTTCTGAGACTGCGCGACGCCGATGAGATCACGCTTCTGGATGGCATGGGCGGCGAGATGCGAGTCAGGCTCGAGGCAGCCGACTGCGTCGTCCTGGAGCGGCGGGCCGCGGGGGGCGAGCCGAGCCATCGGCTCACCGTCTGGCAGGCGTTGCTCCGGGGCGACCATCTGGAGCCGGTCATCCGCCACGGGACGGAGCTTGGGATCACGCGGTTCAACCTCTTCGTCAGCGAACGATGCGTGGCCCGCGACCTTTCACCGCGACGCCTGGAGCGGCTCCAGGCTGTGGCGCGCGAGGCGGCAGAGCAGTCGGAGCGGGGGATCGTGCCGCAGGTCGCCGCGCCCGTTACCTACGCAGACGCCCTCAGGACCGCCGCGTCCGGATCGGTCCTCCTCTTCGAGCGGCACGACGGGAAGCGGCTGACCGAGATGGAGCCACCACCGAGCGTCTTCATCGGTCCGGAGGGAGGGTTCAGCTTCACCGAGGTCGAAGCCGCGGAACGCGCGGGAGTGACGATCGCCGGACTCGGGCCGCGCATCCTGCGCTCGGAAACAGTCGCGGTTGCGGCGTGCGCCGTCATCCTGTCCCGAACCGGCGATTTCGCCTAGGCTCCGCAGATGGCCGATCGCAGCCCCACCTACCAGGCCGATTGCCTCTTCTGCCGGATTGTCGCCGACGAGATCCCGTCCGACCGCGCGTTTGAGGATGAACAGGTGATCGTCTTTCACGACATCAACCCACGGGCGCCGACGCATGTCCTGGCGATCCCGCGCCGGCATGTGGCGTCTGTTGCCAGCCTGACACACGCCGACGGCGATCTGTTGGCCGCCCTGTTCGGTGCGCTCCGTTCGGTGGCGCGGGAGTTGGGCGTGGACGATTACCGGATAGTCAGCAATGTTGGGGCGGAGGCGGGACAGAGCGTCTTCCACCTGCACTTCCACCTGCTGGGCGGTCGCGCCATGACCTGGCCGCCCGGCTGACGCCGGTCACCTGATGCTCGCGGTTCTGCGCCAGCGCAACTTCGCGCTGCTCTGGTTCGGCGGCCTCGTCTCGATGCTCGGCGACTTCGTATTGTTCGTCGGCCTGCCGTTCGAGATCTACCGCCTGACCGGCTCCACCCTGGCGTCGGCCGGCATGGTTCTCGCGTTCCTGGTGCCTTCGATCCTGCTCGGATCGGTGGCGGGGGTCTTCGTGGACCGATGGGACCGGCGGCGCCTGATGGTGGTCGTCAACCTGCTCCAGGCGGTGGCCCTGCTCCCCCTGCTACTGGTCGGCGAGCTCGGCCTGTGGGTCGCCTACGCGGTGTTGGTGGTCGAGAGCAGCCTGTCGCAGCTGTTCAGCCCGGCACAGGTGGCGCTGATGCCATCCCTGCTGGCCGGCGGCAAGGACGAACTGCTCACCGCCAACGCACTGAGCGGCGTGGGGCGTCACCTTGCCCGGCTGATCGGACCCGCCCTGGGAGGCGTGATCGTGGCGGCCGGCGGGCTTGCCGCGGTTGGTGTGGTGGATTCGATCTCCTTCGTCTTGTCCGCCGGCATGCTTGCCCTGATTCGTCCCGGTGCGATGCCGCTGCCGGCCCACGACGCCGCGTCGCTGGAGCATGCGGCGCTCTCTGCCTGGCGCCGGTTGGCCCGGGAGTGGCGCGACGGTCTGCGCGTGGTTGCCGGGGAACCGGTGCTGCGTGCTCTGCTGGTCTTTGCCCTGATCACCGCCGTTGGCGAGGGGCTGACCAGCGCCCTGTTCGTGCCGTGGGTCGTGGATGCATTGCGCTCCGACAGCACCGGCTTCGGCTGGGTCCTCTCCACCCAGGCGATCGGAGGGCTGGCCGGCGCGCTGGTGATCGCCCGGCTAGGAGCGCGCCTGCGACCCCTGCCGCTGCTGATCGGCGGGGCTCTCATCTTCGGTGGAATCGACCTGGTGCTCTTTACCTATCCGGTCCTGTACCCCCACATCGGTCCGGCGCTGGTGATGCTGGTGATCGTGGGTGTTCCCGGCGCGGCAATGGGCGCGGCCACCACCACGCTCCAGCAGACGCAGACCGAGGATCGACACCGCGGGCGCGTGGTGGGAGCCATCGGCGCGGTGGCGGGCGTTGGGGCGCTGGTCGGCGCGGTCAGCGCGGGTGTGCTCGGCGAATTCGTGCCGGTGGTGCTGCTGCTGGTCGTGCAGGGGAGCGGCTACCTGATCGGCGGGACCGCGGTATTCCTGATGGTGGGGCGGCGAGCGGCAGTGCTCGACCAGCCGGCGGGCGGCTAGCGGGCTATCCGGTCGGCTCCAGGCGGAAGGTCGGGTGGTCGGCCGCGTTGTGGAGCCGGTCAAAGTCCTTCTTGACCGGGTCGCGGTCCCTCCGGATCGGTCCGAGCCGGGCGAGATAGGCAGCGATGGCGCGTTCTCGTTCGTCCCCGTCGACCTCGACCGCCGTGACGGATTGGGTGCGGCCTTTACGGCGCAACTCGCCGCGTCCCGCCGTCCGAAGATTCCGAACCCAGTCGGTGACCCCGCCAAACGAGACGAGGTACCGCGCCCCATCGACCTCTACCGGGAACAGGGTGACCTTGATCTGCCTGCCCGTGTGCCGGCCCCGCACTTCGAGGACGGCGGTGACGCCCATCCGAAGCCAGATGGGGCCGCCGACCCGACGGAAGAACGCGACGCCCCGGCTTGGCGAGAGCGGCGCACTGAGGATCTGAGGTTGGTGGTCCATGTCTTGGTCTCCTCGAGCGGATCTATCTACAGCGCGCCGCGAATCGCCGCACCGGGGCTCGACGCTTGCGACGACGTTGACCCCTGCGCGGCGCTGACCCTCGCCTCCAGATCGCCCTTCATCTCGGGGTGCACGTCGCAGTGCAATCGGTAGACGCCGGGCGCCAGGGCGGGGACCTCCTGAATACGCTGCGCTACGCCCGAGAAGACCTCCCCCACGAACAACCGGGCACCGCCAGGTCCCGTAATGACCACGTTGTGCGGCAGCGTGTCGCCGTTGGCGAAGTAGAGCACGAATGGCTGTTCGGCCCGGACTGACAATCGAGATGGCGCAAACGCGGTGTCGACCGCCCGGACCTCAAGCGCGCCCGCCGGGATGGCAAGCGGCTCGGCTCGCGTCGAGCTCCCGCACGCGACGAGCAGGAGGGCGAAGCTGGCGACGACAGCCGCCCGCCTAGCGGACGCCACGCACCAACCCGATGAGGTCCCCCGGCAGGGCTCGCACGCGGGCGAAGACGCCGGCCGGTCCGCCGTCGAAGCGGAAGATGCTCACCAGCAGAATGGCGACGAGCACAGCCTCGATGCCCTTGCTGAGGTACGCGACGTCGTAGCGCGCGCCGAACAGGATCCATCCTCCAATGGTTGCCAAGGTAAAGCCCAGCAGCCCCAGGCGAACCAGCCAGCGGAAGCGGTCGGCAAGGCGGATCGGGACCACCATCGCGATGGCAAGCGTCGCATAGCCCAGCGCGTTGAGCGTGAACAGCAAGCCACCGAGGGTTGCGTGGATGTACGCGGTGGCGAGTGTGAGTAGAACCGCTCCGCCGACCAGTGCGATCGCCGCCCAGTCCGGTGAGCGCACCTGCTGGGTGTCGACGGGTCCCGTTGTCGGGTCTGACGAGTCCATGGGTCGTGGTCCCTCCAATGCGTCTGGCTTACCGTTCTTCTAGCTCCGGCTCGACGTTTCCCGTGCCACCGTCGACCGTGACTCGCATGCCCGTTCGCAGGCGGGCCGTTGCATCGCCGCAGCCTACCACTGCGGGAATTCCGTACTCACGGGCGATGATCGACGCGTGCGAGGCCGGGCTCCCCACGTCGGTGACCACAGCGGCTGCTCGGGTGAAGAGCGGCGTCCACGCCGGCGCCGTGAGCGGTGCCACCAGAATCTCGTCGGCCTGCAGCTGATCGAACTCGTCGGGGCCGCGGATCACCCGCACCAGCCCGGTGGCACGGCCCGGAGACGCCGGCACGCCAGACACCAGGGCCCGGTCGGATGGACGGGCACCGATAAGCCCTGGGAAGCTGTCCCACACCCGTTGAATCATCGGGTTCACGCGGCCGACGCGCGGCGGAGGTACCAGGCGGGTCTGCTCCGTCCGAACTGACCGTCGGCCGGGCACGTCGACTGTTGGCGCCAGCGGCACCCCGGCGAGCACCGCGAGGGCCTCGGCACGAGTAAGGAAGAAGACGTCGTCGGCCTCGCCAATCGCACCGCGCTCCGCCAGCGACTCCCCGATTCGGAGAACCGCCCGTCGCATGACCGGCCAGGCGATCGTCAGCTCCTCGGTCTGCTCTTCCCGAATCGGGACGAGGTGCTGGGCGTCTGCCAGCAGGCGGCGGAAGCTCCCGAGCCGGCGCGGTGAGGGGGCCAGAGCCTCGAAGGCTGCCGCCTCGGCGGCCTGCCTTGCCTCGACCACGCGGCGGTGATTCTGGGCCGCCGTTGTCGCCGTCGCCTCGAGTTGCATGGGAGCGTCCCACCAATCAAGCGACACGATGGCCTGGCGCTCCCGATCGGCCGGCGGTTCGAACCCGGAGACGAGCGGCAGGTGGCTGCCGCCCAGCGAGCGGGCCAGGTGGCGTCGATAAAACTGCGCGAGGTTCATCTCGAGCTTGTATGCCGCACCGCTCAACGCCGCGATCGAGGTGAAGTATTCGCCGGCGAGCCGGACCAGCTCGTCGATCAGCGACGGCAGATCCGCGACGGCCAGCCCCTCCACGCGGTCCTCGGCTTCGGCGATCGACGCGCGGTAGCGCGGTTGCAGGTCCTCGCGCCACATCTTCTCGACGACCGGAAAGGCGTGCCGAACGGTCGGCGGGATGATGCCGGCAATATGGCGTGGATGGCGAATAGCTGTCACCAGCATGCCGGGCAGGCTGCGGAGGAGGGCTCGTCCCGAGATGAAGTTGATCGAGTAGAAGTACCAGCCGTTGACCACGACGTGGTACGGGCGCGGTGCGATCTGGCCGATCAACTCGCGGAAGAGGGCGTGCATGCGGTCCTCCATGCCCGTCAGCAGCCACGACTCGAAGAGCGGCGTGACTGGCTCGCCGATCCACTCGCCGAATCGGAGCATCCGCGTATAGGCACCGGGCGCAGGCGATGCCCACGACACGTCGGGCGGCAGCGCGGTCATCGGCCTGGCCTGGAGAATCCACAGCGTTCCGTCCCCGTCGATCGCCCACTCGATGTCCTGCGGTGCCCCGCGCCGGGCCGCGATCCTGCGCGCCTCGTTCGCCACCTGGATGGCTTGCCGACGATCGATGGCGTGCTCCGGCCGGCGACGCGCGGTGGCAACCTGTTCACGCACGACCCATTCGTCACCCATGGCTGCACCCGATACCAGCCGCTCCCCGATGCCGCGCACCGCGCTGACCACGCAGGTGTGGCGATCCCCGTTGATCGGATCGGCGGTGAGGGCAACGCCGGACGCGACGGGCGAGACCATCCGCTGGATGATCACCGCCATGCGCCCGTCGGCCACATGCTCGTACGCGGCGACGCGAGCGGCGTGAGCGCTCGCGAGGACCCGCTCCACAGCCGCTGGAATGACGTCGGCCGGCACGTCGAGCACGGAGTCGTAGATGCCGGCAAAGGAGTGCTCGGCGCCGTCCTCGGAAATCCCGCTCGAGCGGACGGCGAACGTATCGGTCCCGAGCTCCTCCGCCCCGGCGAGCATCAGCGAGCGGCGGTCGTCCGCCGTCATCTCGGCGACGCCGGCCGTCAGGACAACGCCATCGGGGACGCGGACGCCCGCGGCCAGGAGCTCCCCGAGGCTGGCGGCCTTGCCGCCGACCTCGGCGGCATCGGCCAGACCCACATCGGCCAGTCGCCGAATCGCTCCCGAGCTCATCGCCCGTTCCCAGGCGCAGCCGCGATCACGGCGCGCACCACCCAGTCCAGGTCGTCAGCTATCTCGTCAGCCGTCAGGCCGATGGGATCGCGCAGCATCCGCTGCGCGGATGACGAAGTGAGGATGACAAGCAGTCGGGCGAACCGGTCTCCGTCGACCTGCGTCAGATTCGGCGCGAGCACATCCGCAAGCTGGCGGATCTTGGCGAGTCGCTGCGGCATCGTGACCCGCCGTGTTACGTCGGACGCGGGGCTCGCCATCGCCGCGCGCGCCATGTCGTCGAGCGAATCCATTCGGTCGAACATCGCGCGTGCCCAGTCCCTGAACTCATCCACCGAGCGCGGGGTGGCCACGTCGTCGAGTCCGGCTTTACGCGCGAGGTGCGGGAAGACCGCTGCGATCAGGTCACGCTTGGTCCCAAAGTGGCGGTAGACCGTAGGGACCGACACGCCGGCCTCTTGTGCCACCGCCGGCATGGAGACGAAGGCGAGCCCTCCGGCCATGACGTGAACAGTGGCATCCAGGATGCGCGTCCTCGTCTCCTCAGCCTGCTGCGCGCGGAGCTCGCTGCGGTAGGCGCGCCCTGTGTCATTGGCGATATGAGTCATTTAGTGAATATACGACCCGTGTCAATAGGCCGCAGATCGGCGCTCCCCCGCTGATTGACCCTCCCCACCCTCGCTGATAGACTCCGCAGGCTTGTGCGCGGGACCGCGCAGGCGCCGCAGGGCGCTCATCGGTCCCGGCGCGACACCATGGCAGAGAGGAGGCGAGACGTTTGGCAGAGGTCCGCGTGGGCGAGAACGAGTCGTTCGAGAGCGCGCTGCGCCGCTTCAACAAGAAGATCCAGCAGTCGGGGATCCTGGCTGAGGCGAGGCGACGCGAGCACTACGAGAAGCCCAGCGTGAAGCGGAAGCGCAAGGAAGCGAAGAAGCGCAAGACCACCCGCGAGTAGACGCCAGACGCTCCCTCAACCGCGGCGGACCACCGTCCGCCCAATCAGCCGATGACACTCCAGGAACGGATCGAATCCGCCATGCGCGACGCGATGCGCGCCCGCGACGAGCGGCGCACGCAGACGCTGCGCATGGCCATGGCCGCTGCCCATAACCGCCAGATCGAGCTCGGCCGGACGCTCACCGATGACGACTACGTCGAGGTGCTGGGCAAGCAGGTCAAGCAACGGCGCGAGAGCATCGAGCTGTTCCGTGCCGGCGGCCGCGCCGCGATGGCCGATGCCGAGGAGGCGGAGGCGGCGATCCTCACCGAGTACCTTCCCGAGCGCCTCCCTGATGACGAGCTCGAGCGCATCGTGCGCGACGCCATCGCCGAGACCGGCGCCACCGCGCCCGGCGATCTGGGCAAGGTGATGGGTCGCGTCGTTCCGGTGACCCGCGGTCGGGCCGATGGCAAGGCCGTCTCGGACCTGGTGCGGCGGCTGCTGGGCGGCTGACCATGTTCATCCCGCGCACGCTGGCCGAGACCGAGGGGCCCGGACGGGGCGCCTGGGCCCGTGCCCTGATCGTCGGGACCTTCCTGGCGCTGGCCATCTTCGCGACGCTCTCGGTGAGCCTTGGTGGTGGGCAGGTGGACCTTTCCGTCGGCGATGTGGCCCAGACCGACATCCGCGCCTCGCAGACGGTCAACTTCATCAGCGAGTCGCAAACCGAGGCGGGGCGAGAAGCTGCTGCCGACGCCGTGGCGCCGGTCTATGAGCAGATCGCACCGCGGGCCGACATTCGCGCACGCCAGTTGCGTTTCTACGACGCGCTGGCACGCTCGATCACCAATCTCCTCACCCAGCGCAATGCTGGGACGATCTCGCCCGCCGATGTCGTCACGCGCCTGAATGAGGCGGCCCCGACGTTCAGCGATGAACAGGTGGCGCTGGTGGCGCCGATGACGGTCAGCCACTGGACCAGTGTCTCCGCAGCCGGGCGAGCGGTGCTCGAGGCTGCCCTCTCCGGCGAGGTGCGCGAGGACGCCATCTCCGAGGCGCGCCAGCAGCTCCGTGAGAACGTCACCGCGTCCCTGGCGCAACCGGAGCGCGAACTGGCCGGCGACCTTGCCGCTGGACAGCTGGTCGCCAACACGCAGATCTCCGACGAGCTGACCCAGGCGGCGCGCCAGGATGCTCGCGCGCTGGTAGAGCCGGTGGCGGTGGAGGTGCGGCAGGGTCAGACAGTGGTGCGGCAGGGCGACCCGATCACCGTGCTCGACCTGGAGAAGCTCGACCAGTTGGGTCTCACCCGACCGCTCATGCAGGCCACCACCGTCGCCGGTCACGGCGTGATCGCCCTGCTGCTGTCGGGGCTGCTGGTGGGATTCCTGTGGCGGTTCGAGCCGGAGGTGTGGTTCCGCAATCGTTCGCTCCTGCTGTTTGTGCTTGCGCTGGTGGTGAGTGCCGTAGCGGTGCGCATCGCCGCCGACCGGACGCTGTGGGCGTACGTCGTTCCGACGGCGGCCAGCGTGCTCGTCATCGCGGTCCTGCTCGATGCCGGCGCCGCCGCGGCGATGGCGGTCACGCTGGCGTTGCTCGCGGGCGTCATGAACCGGGACGCATTCGGGCCTACGGCCTACGCGCTGACCGGCGGGATCGCGGCGCTGGTGACCATCGCCCATGCCGAGCGTCTGAACATGTTCGTGCGAGCCGGGGTGGCGATCGCGGTGAGCAACGCAGCGATCCTGACCGCGATCGGCCTGATCGGTCAGGCCGACCTGGCGGGAATCCTGCAGGGGATCGCGGCAGGGTCGGTGAACGCCGGGCTATCGGTCCTTTTGGCGGTCGGCTCGTTCACCGTGCTCGGACACGTCTTCGGAATCATGACCGTCTTCCAGCTGCTGGAGCTGGCCAACCCCTCGTCGCGCCTGCTGCGCCGCCTCCTGCTCGAGACGCCCGGTACCTATCATCACAGCGTCATGGTCGGCAACCTTGCCGAGCGCGCCGCGGAGACGATCGGTGCCGACCCGCTGCTCGCCCGTGTCGGGGCCTACTACCACGACATCGGCAAGATGAAGAATCCGCTCGCCTTCATCGAGAACCAGGCCGGCTCGCGCAACCTCCATGATGAGCTGGACCCGGAGACGAGCGCACGGATCATCGCCAGCCACATCCGCGACGGGATCGACCTCGGCTACGAGCACGGCCTGCCCGTCCAGATCATCGGCTTCATCCCGCAGCACCATGGCACTGCCGTCATGACCTACTTCTACGGCAAAGCGCTGCGCGAGCTGGGGACCGTCGGGGATGCAGCAAGCAGCGACCAGTACCGATATCCGGGGCCCAAGCCGCAGAGCCGTGAAGCGGCGATCCTGATGCTTTCTGACGGGGTCGAGGCATCGGTCCGCTCGCTGGACGAGAAGGATGAGCCCGCCATCCGCGGCATGGTGAACCGCATCGTCGATGCCCGGGTCGAGGACGGCCAGCTCGACGACGCCGACCTGACGCTGAAGAACATCGCCCAGATCAAGGAGGCATTCGTCCAGCAACTGCTCGGCATGTACCACAGCCGGATCAAGTACCCCGACTAGGTGCCCGCTCCCGAGACCGCGCGGAGTTGAGCCCCGGCGTGGACCGGCCTACCATGGTCTCATCATGGATACGGCCGTCACCTTCCACGACCGGGTGGGGCACGAGCGGCTGGCTGCCGCCGTCGCGCCGGTCGACACCGTTCGGTTGCACGAACTGCTCGAGTCCGCCGTGACGCTGGCCGCGCACGCGGCGCTGGGCGATCTCGACGTGGAGGTTGAGCTGACCCTCGCCGGCGACGTCGAGATGACGCACCTCAACTTCGACCACATGGGCGAGCGCGGCCCGACCGACGTGCTGGCGTTCCCCCTGCACCAATGGCTAATCGACGCCGGTCACTCCCATCTGGCCGATGAGGACGGCGTCTCGCCACCCGGAGCCATGTTGCTCGGCGATGTCGTGGTGGACCTCGACCAGGCCGAGCGCCAGGCGCGCGAGGGTGGCTGGGGGGTCGCCGAGGAGATCATCCTGCTCGCCATCCACGGCACGCTCCACCTGCTTGGACATGACCACGCCGAGACCGATGACGAGCTCGTCATGCGGCGCCTCGAGAGTTCGGTATTGAACTCCCTCCACCGACGCCACCACGACGTGCCCTGGCAGCCCGGATCGCTGTTCGATCGCGCCGGCCACGCCGTCTCCGCCGGGAGCTGAGCCCGCAGGCAGCCGGGGCGGCTACCATCGGCCGCGATGAAGGTGATCTGCGGCCTGGGTAATCCGGGCGAGCGCTATCGGTACTCACGCCACAACGTCGGCTTCCGGGTGGTCGACCTGCTCGCCGACCGCTGGGGGCTGACCGGAGCGGGGCGAGTCCGCGAAGGCGTTGCGGTGTTGGAGGCCATCCTTCCCGACCCGATCGGCCGCGTGCTGCTGGTGAAACCGATGCGCTACATGAACAACTCGGGCAGCGGGCTGCGTGCCGCCATGCGCCAGACCGATGCGGACCCCGCCGCCGACCTGCTGGTGGTGGCCGACGATGTGGACCTGCCGCTCGGTCGGGTGCGTCTGCGCCGCTCCGGATCGGCCGGTGGCCATAACGGGCTGCGCGACATCATCGCGACGCTGGGGAGCGATGAGTTCAACCGGCTGCGGGTCGGGATCGGCCGGGACGGCGAGACGGTCGATCACGTGCTGGCCATCTTCAAGCCGGGGGAGCGCGAGCTGGCCGCCGAGGCGGTGGCCACAGCGGCGGATGCAGCCGAGCGCTGGCTGCGTGGCGGCATCGAGGAGGCGATGAACGAGTTCAACGGCGTCGACCTCGCCGAGCCGCTCGAGTGACCGAGTGAAGCTCCGCTGATGGCCGTGGTGGCACGGCCGACTTCAACCCGCGGCGGCGCCGACCGGCGCGTGTCCGCTCTCACCGCCGAGCTGGCGCGCCATATCGGTCCGGCTGAGGCGGGCGTGTCGCGCGTGCCCTCGGCCGCGCGGGCCGCACACCTGGCCGCCCGTCGCGCGACCGTCCCGGAGCTATCGCCGCTGGTCGTGGTGGTGCGAAACGACGAGGAGGCTCATCGCCTCGCCGATGACCTGGCTGCTTGGCTCCCCTCCGGCCACGTCCGGGTTCTGCCGGAGCGCGCCGCGCTGCCGCTCGAACGCGCGCTGGCCGAGCACGACGAGTCCGCGGAACGGCTCGAGGTGCTCGATCTGCTCGGCGGTCGCCACCACGGCCTGGTGATCGTGGCGCCCCTCCTCGCGCTCGTGCAGCGCACCCTGTCCGCGGAGCAGCTGGCCAGTTCGAAGGTGTCGGTAAAGGCGGGGGAGCGGCTCGACCAGCGCGCGCTGCTGACCGCCCTGGTCAGTGGCGGCTACGAGGCGGCGGTGGAGGTGAGCGGCGTCGGGGAGTTTGCCGGCCGGGGCGGCATCGTGGACGCCTGGCCGCCCGGCGCGACCGAGCCACTGCGCATCGAGCTGTTCGGCGACGAGGTGGAATCGATTCGCGGATTCGACCCGATGACCCAGGCCAGCCGGCGTCGTCACGATCACGCCACGCTGCTTCCCGCCAGCGAGTTCGTGCCGGCCGCGGGCTGGGAGAGCCTTGCCGCCGCGGCCGGTCCGCTCACCTCCGACGCGCTGCGCGAGGACCTGGCGCGGCTCGAAGAGGGCGACGTCGCGGAGGCCGCCGAGACCTGGGCGGCGCTGCTCACCGCGGGCCCCGCCTCGGATCACCTGCCCCCGTCGGCACACCTGGTTCTCACCGATCCCGATGAGCTGCGCGCCATCGCCAGCGAGCTGGACAAGCAGGCGCTCGACCGCCGCGCCGGCCTGACGGCATCTGACGAGCTCCCCGCCGACTGGCCGCTCCCCTACGAGGCCGAATCCACGCTTGCCGGTCTCGAGGCACGGGCCGCCGAGGCGCTCGATGACGGATCGGAGACCGATGCCGGCTACGCCGCGGCACCCATCCTGCCGGGCCGCGCCGAGCGCCTCGGTGAGTGGCTGACCGGCCAGGCAGGCGCCGGACGGCGGGTGGTGGTGACAACCGACCAGGCGAGTCGGATCGGTGAGTTGCTGGAGGAGTCGGGGCGCTCAGTCGCCATCACCGCCGAACTCCACGAGATCCCCACCATCGGCGGGATCGCCCTGGTCCACGGCTCGCTGTCGGGAGGATTCGCGCATGCCGAGTCAGGACTGCTGCTGCTCACAGACTGGGAGCTGTTCGGCGCGACGCGGGTCCGGCGGCTGACCCCGGCCAAGCGGGTAGTGACCCGCGACCTGATCGGGAAACTGGAGATCGGCGATGCGGTCGTGCACATCGACCACGGGGTGGCGCGCTACGCGGGGATGACCCAGCGCGAGTACGGCGGCGCGACCAAGGAGTACCTTCAGCTCGACTTCGCCGGCGACGACAAGATCTTCCTGCCGGCCGACCAGATCGGGCGGATCACCCGCTACAGCGGCGGTCCGGCGCCGACCCTCAGCAAACTCGGCGGGACCGACTGGGAGCGCACCAAGCAGCGGGTGCGACGCGCGGTCGCTGAGCTCGCCGAGGACCTGCTCGACGTCTACGCGGCCCGCGAGACGGCCCCCGGCTTCTCCTTCAGCCCTGACACCACTTGGCAGCGGGAGCTGGAGGAGGCGTTCCCGTATACCGAGACGCCCGACCAGTCGCGCACCATCGAGGAGGTCAAGGCGGACATGCTGCGGCGACGCTCGATGGACCGGCTCGTGTGCGGGGATGTCGGATACGGCAAGACCGAGGTCGCCCTGCGTGCCGCGTTCAAGGCGGTCCAGGATGGCAAGCAGGTCGCGGTGCTGGTGCCGACCACCGTCCTGGCGCAGCAGCACCTCGGCACCTTCCAGCGCCGGCTGGCCCCGTTCCCGGTGCGTGTTGCCATGCTGAGCCGCTTCGTCGGCAGGGCCGAGCAGGAACGAACCGTGGCGGCAGTTGCGGGCGGCGAGGTGGACATCCTGATCGGGACGCATCGGATCCTGAGCAGGGACATCGTCTTCGCCGACCTTGGGCTGCTGGTGGTGGACGAGGAGCAGCGCTTCGGGGTCGGGCACAAGGAGCAGATCAAGGCGATGCGACGCGAGGTGGACGTCCTGACGCTCTCCGCCACGCCGATTCCGCGCACGCTCCATCTCTCGCTGGTCGGCATTCGGGATCTCTCTGTCATCGAGACGCCGCCCGAAGCGCGCCTGCCGATCCTGACCCGCATCGCCGAGGACGACGACGGCCTGATCCGCGACGCCATCAACCGCGAGCTGGATCGCGGCGGGCAGGCCTTCTACGTGCACAACCGGGTCGAGACGATCGAATCGGCGGCCGAGCGGATCCGACGGCTGGTGCCGCGGGCCAAGGTGGCCATCGGTCATGGCCAGATGGCCGAGGGGATGCTCGAGCGGGTGATGCTCGACTACGACGCCGGCCGATTCGACGTGCTGGTGTGCACCACCATCATCGAGTCGGGGCTCGACATCCCCAACGCCAACACCATCGTCATCGCCCGGGCCGATGCGCTGGGCCTGGCGCAGCTCTACCAACTGCGCGGACGGGTTGGGCGCAGCGACCGGAGGGCGTATGCATACCTCCTGCACCGGCGCGGGGCCCCGCTGACCCCGGTCGCGCGCAAGCGCCTCCATGCGATCTTCTCCGCCTCGGACCTCGGTGCCGGCTACCAGATCGCGCTCTCCGACCTGGAGATCCGCGGGGCGGGCAACATCCTCGGGGCGGAGCAGCACGGCCACATGGCGGCGGTCGGCTTCGAGCTGTACACCCGGATGCTGGCCGAGGCGGTCGAGGTGCGCCGCGGACGGATCCCCGTCGCCGAGCCGGGTGCCGTGCGGCTGGACCTTCCGGGATCTGCCTTCCTGCCCGACGAGTACATCGCGGACGCAGGCGCAAAGCTGGAGGCCTATCGCCGATTCGCGGGCATCCGGTCGGCAGGGGACGTTGAGTCGTTGCGCACCGAGCTGCGCGACCGGTTCGGGCCGGTCCCGGGGCCGGTGGAGGGGCTCTTCCGTGCCGTAGCGGTGCGCATGGCGGCGGAGGCGGCCGGCGTGCCCGAGGTGCGCGCGCAGTCGGGGCAGGTCACCTTCAAATGGCCGCGATTCGACCGTGCCGCGGTCACGCGTGCGTTGACGGTTGCCGGTTTCCGCCCCGTGGCGGCCTCGAACCAGGTCCGCATCCCCGTGTCCGCGGGGCGGGACCCGGTTGAGGTGGCGCTGCGGTCGTTGGCGGCGCTGGCAAGCGGCGGGCGATCAGCGCCAGGCTAGAACGAGGGGGCGCCGCGAGCGCCGTCGCGCGCCGCGGGCGCCGTCGCGCGCCGCGGTGGAGTCGGGGAGCCAGTACTTCTCGCCCTCGGAGAGCAACGTGCACGCAGCGACGGCTGGGGATGGTTTCCTACGTCTTGCTCGCAGTCAGTGAGAAGTACGCTGCCGAGCGGCGCCGCCGCTGGCACCCGCCCGCCGTAAGTCTCCGCGACTGAGAAGCAGCTCGTCCGGGACCGCCCGCATCCGGCTCGACCCGCTCCGGCCAGGCGACTGCGATACTGCGCACCGCATGCAGCCGCCGCGAATCCGCCTGCGCCCCGCCACCCTGGCCGATGCCGAGTTGCTGGACGAGTGGGCCGCTTCGCCCGAGGCACGCGGCGAGTTCAACGACTTCGGCGAGCCGCAGGGCCGGCCGTTCCGCGAGATGCTGGCCGAGGGACCGCTGCTGGACGAGAACCACGGCGAGCTGCTGGTCGAGCGGATCGAGGACGATCGGCCAATCGGCACAATCGGATGGCATGCGGTCATCAATGGACCGCTGAAGTCTCGCTGCTGGAACATCGGGATCTCGCTCATTCCCGACGCGCGAGGCCATGGATATGGGACCGAAGCCCAGCGCCTGGTTGCCGACCACCTCTTCGTCACCACCGACGCCAACCGGGTGGAGGCCTCGACCGATGTCGATAACCGCGCCGAACAGCGGGCGCTGGAGAAGGCTGGATTCCGGCGCGAGGGGATCATGCGCGGGGCGCAGTTCCGTGCTGGCGCCTACCACGACCTGGTGCTCTACAGCCGCCTGCGTAACGACCCCGCGTGACGCTTTCCGGCGCGCGATTCGCGTATCGCGTCTACCTCGCCCAGGAGGCGGCGGGGACCTTCCTGTTCATGATGGTCATCACCGCGTCGGGGCTGTTCATGATCCAGGTGGCGAAGCTCGACGCCCTGCAGCTCGTACTGGTCGGCACGACTCTCGAGGCCTCGGCGTTCATCTTCGAGGTGCCGACCGGGGTCCTCGCCGATACGGTCAGTCGCCGCCTCTCGGTGATCATCGGTACCGCGCTCATCGGGATCGGACTGGTGGTATGGGGCGCCTGGGCGCTGTTTCCCACCATCCTG